>CALJUI010000391.1 GCA_937975735.1 uncultured Rubrivivax sp. | reverse complement strand
AAGGGCAGGCCGAAGCCCTTCTTCTGCTTGGTGATGATGGCCTCGGGCAGGAAGTCGCGCAGCGCCTCCTTGAAGAACCAGCGCAGCGTCGTGCCGCGCAGCTTGTAGTCGGGCGGCAGTCGCATCGAGAAGTCGACCAACGCATCGTTCAACAGTGGGAAGCGCGCCTCGATGCCGGCCAGCGCCGCGGTCTCGCGCACCTTCGGCAGGTCGCACTCGGCCAGCGTGTAGCGCCAGTCGTAGGCGAGTTGCCGGTCGAGGTCGTTGTCCGCCGTGGCCAGCGCCCAGACCTCGCGCTGCTGCTCCTGCACCGACTCCGGCCGCACCGCGCGCAGGAAGCTGGCCGCCAGCACGTTGGGCGGCCCGAGCCGGTTCAGCAGGTTGTAGTGCTGCAGGCGATCGGGCAGACCCAGTTCGGCGTCGCGCACGTAGTTGCGGCCGCGGCGAAGCAGCCCGATGCGGTCCGCCCCGGGCAACGACAGCAGCGGCTTGACCACCCCGTTGCGCAGGACGGCTGGCACGCGGTCCCACATGCCATAGATCTTCTGCAGCGCGTAGCGCTCGTTGCCGCCGAAGAGCTCGTCGCCGCCGTCCCCGGCCAGCAGCCGCGTGACGCCGTCCCCGCGGGCCTGCAGCGCGCAGTAGTAGGCCGGCAGCGCCGACGAGTTGCCGAAGGGCTGGTCGTAGGCGCCCGCGACCTCCGGGATGCTGCGCACCAGGTCGTCCGGCGTCACGTAGTACTCGTGGTGCTGCGCGCCGAAGTGCTTCGCGGCGATGCGCGCGTAGGCCATCTCGTCGTAGCCCTCGGCGTCGAAGCCGATCGAGTAGGTGTGCACCTCGCCAGCGATCTGCTTGACGTGGCCTGCGACGGTGGAGCTGTCGGTGCCGCCGCTCAAGAAGCAGGCGGGCGTGCCCGGGCCGAGTTCGGCCGCGACGGACTCGGTAAGCAGGCGCCGGAACTCGGCCTTCAGTGCATCGAACCCGTCGGTGCGAACCGGGCCGAAGCGCGGGCACTGGACCGGCTCGACAACCACCGCGCGCCCGTCCCAATGCCCTTTGTGTCCCGCGGGCAGGCGATGCACGCCACCGAAGATCGTCCGAGGCGACGGGATGACGTGGAAGAAGAGGTAGTCGAAGATCGCCTGCGGGTCCAGGTCGACACTGCCGAGTTCGTCGGCACGGGCGGCCGACTGCAGACCCGTGCCCTTGATTGTCCAGCAGGGCGACGTCAGGCCGAATCGGTCGGCCTGAAGCGCCGGCGGGGCGGCCCGGGCCGGGGCCGAGACGGGGTTCGGGTCGTCATCGCCTGCTGGCGTCATCGATCAGGCGGGGCCGCGGCGAGCGCAGGCCCCGAGGGAGTCGAAACCCGTAGTGTCGCCTGGGACAGGCCCCGTTCACGACGCCCCGGTGGAGCGCATGGGGAGGTCGTGCCAGAGTTGGCGCAGGTAAGGATGACGACCGAGCCAGCAAAAGCACGCAGGCAGCTAGAAGCGCATCGGTCCGATGTACTGATCGCCGTAGGCCAGCGCCGAAATGAAGACAACGCGATCGATCGAATTGCGAGTCAAGCCACCGTGGAACCAGTTGAACCACAGGTGGGCAACACCCAACTCTCGAATCCCTGGCAGGTAGCCCGGAATTGCGGAGACGACCGGCAGCGACCTGAGCACCAGTCCTGTGGCCTCGTACGCCAAGCGTCCGTCGATCCAGCACCGCACTTCGCCGTCAGGGGTCCAGTATTGCTGAACCCCGTCCTTCAAGTGCGGGGCGCCATCAATCATTGCGGGCTTGTCGACCGAGTTGAGCTTGATTTCCTCTTCGATGCAGTACCACCGGTCGGCGTAGAGCGTGCCGCCGAGGCCACCGCGCTGACCCAGCGCGTGGAAGTCTCGCCCTACACCTGACGCGTAGTTGTGACCCGGTGGGTTGTTCTGGAAGTCGTACCACGACCAACCGTTGAACCAACCACCTGCTGCCGGCGCATTCGGGTCAGACACGTAGTCGGAGAACTCCCTGCGAAGCGTCCAGCCGTACCCGCCGCCCGCAGTGCCGGAATTCCCGCCGCGTTTGGTCTTGTGAGCAGCGCCGATCGAGCATTTGCCCGCCATGTCCGTCCACGTCGGCACGCCCAGCTTGAGCACATGGTACTTGTCGGCCAGACTGACCTTGTAGGGGCTGCGATGTCGAGCGCCGATGCGCATGTAGTAGCGGACGAAGATCCTGCTTTGCCTGCCGAAGCGCGGCTCCGGCATGAAGATGAAGCTGTTTGCGGCGGCCGTGCCATTCTGGCCTCCTTCGACGCCGTCGGCGATTCCTCCCGCCTTGTCCATCTTGACCTTGAGTGCCCCGATGCCAGGTGCCAGCGGCTCGAAGTTCTCACCGCGGTAGCTGCTGGGCACGATGTCGGCACCGCCCGCCTCCCAGGATCCAACCCACTTGCCTAGGCCCGCATGCGGCAGCTTCGTGGTGTCCGGAGTACCTCCCCAAAGTGCGGGATCGTAGGCGCGTTGCTCCTCCATGTTGACAGCGCCGCCGCTGTAGAAGTAGTCGGCACGCACCGAGCCGTCGTTGTATCGATGCTGGCCGATGACGGACGGGTGGCCACTCAGCCCGGCGTCCAGCGGGTAGGCGTCGGCCACTCCCCGCTGAACCGGATCCGCATTGAGCGGCGGGTCGGCAAGGAAGAACTGTAGAACCGGATTGCTGCCATCCCAGTGCTGGGTGACACGGAAGCGCAGCGTAGCGGTGCGCACAGCCTTGATTGGCCTGTCGAACTCGAGAGCGGCGGGAAGCTGCAGTTCCTTTGCCGCGCCTTGCGGCGCCGTCAGGCCCGGCGAGAGCAGCGCGGAGACCCTGCATGCCAGGGTGGCGGCGGTACCGTCCACGTAGACGACATCGATCGCAGGCCGCCACTCGGCGGTGTCGTTGAACCGCCCAGCCACAATGCGGGGCGCTGTGGACGTAGGAGCACGCCGCACGATCCAGGCGTTCCAGCGACCTGCAGACTCGACGCGTTGGACCGCAGCGGTCACATCGGCGATGTAGTCGGCCCCAGCACTCGATCCGGATGCGGCGTTTGTGAGGACGCTAGCATACGGGCGGCTACCCATAGACACGCCATCGGCGTCGATCCAATCGCCACCAGCGTTCCGCCAGCGCCAGCCGGAGCTGTAGTCGACGTAATCGCGATGCGGTCCAACGGTGTCGAGGTTTAGATCAGAGCCACCCGCAATGCGTGCCGGTTCTTTGGCCTTGATGATGCTGCTGAAGAGGTAGGCCTGCGTCGACCGATAGGCGCCGGGAACCCCGGGCGGCGGCAAAGTCGGTGCGGGTGCGGGCGAAGGTGCAGGAGCTGGCGCTGGGCTTGGTGCAGGCGCGGGCGCGGGCGCGGGCGAAGGTGCGGGACTTGGCGCCGGCGCAGGCGCGGGGCCCTGCGCACCGCCAGTCGGTTGCTCGGACGCATCAGCCTCTGAGCCTCCGCAACCAGTACAACCGGCCGCCACAAGTCCCGCTGCAGCCATTGCCAGCCCGCGTAACGTCTGGCGGCGGTCGATTGTGGTCTCCGAACCCACAGCAATGGATTCGTTCGGAATGCGCTTATGTTCGGGCGATGTTGGTTGAGGCAAGGTCATCTCCTGGAGACGCTGCAAGAAATAGGGACACCTCAGCCTTCAAGAACACCCGCGCATGCGCTCAAAGTGCGACTCGCTACGGGATCAAAGAGACCTTCGAGGGAGGGAAGACCCCTATTCTCTACGGATGTCGGCACCTCGACAGCCGGACTTATGCCCGATACCGAATCAGTTGTGAGCGAACGCTACATAGACCCGGACGTAGGGCCCGAGCCTCTCCAGCGGCGAATCAACCGCTCGGCGACTTCAGTCAAGTCGATCCATAGCGGATGCTTCTGAGCGAACAGCCCCGCGACCCATACTGACGAAGCCACAATTGACGCAGCGGTAGCCCAGATCACAAAGTTGGACTCGTCCGGAGGCAACCACACGGACACGACCGCCAACGGAACGGCCGTTGCTACGCTGAGCCATAAGCTACTTCGGCAAGCGGCCATCATGCCTCCGAGCTTCAGTCCGATCGCGCGCTTCAAGTGCCACTGAGAGAGGGCTGCCCCTGCTCCCGCCGCCGCCACCAGCCCCCAGCAAGCCCCTTGCAATCCATATGGGATGGCCGCCGTCAGCCCTAACACCTGCATCGCTACGATTTGCATCTGCAACGCATTGGCGCGTCGAGCGTCGCCGCGTGCAAGCAGCGCTTCGCGCGACATGGCATGAATCAGTTCGATCGCCATTGCCAGACAGAGAATCTGTGCCAACGCCACTGCTTCAAGCCACTGGGCGCCGTAGATCAAGCGAACCGCGGGAAAGGCTAGAACTGCCATCACCGCAAGGAAGGGCCAGCCCACCGCAGTCACCAGTGTTGTGCTTCTCAGATAGGCAGGCGTCAACGCTCCCGACTCACGATCGCTCCGAGCAAAGTAGGGTAGGCAGACCTGCATGACCGAGCGAAGTACCAGCCGATTGAAGATCTCAACCAGTCCATTGGCGCGACTGAAGATGCCCACGTCAGCTGGCCCGCCCGATTTGCCAATGATGAGTTCAGGCGCTCCCTTGCCGAGTCTGGCAAAGATGTAGATGCCAGTAGCGAACTTTCCAAAGTTGAAGACCTCGCTCAAGCCAGCTAGTGAGGGCGAACTTGGAAATCCAGCCGGACGAAACCACGCCGCAGCCAAGACGGAGACAATGATTCCGGCAAGCGATGACCAAGCCAAACTCATGTAGCCCCAGCCGGCATGTGCGAGGCCAACGGCGACAATGAAGGCCATCACGCTTGACAGTGCGTTCGCGATGACGATGGGCTTGTAGTTGAGCTCACGGCGAAACCAGGCCATCGTTACTGCCCCAAAGGGCACGAACACGAAGTTCAGCGCCAAGACCCACATCACATTGCGGACACCAGCATCCTCATAGAACGACCCTGCCAAGGGGCCAATCACCGCAAGCAGTGCCGCCATCAGCCATGAAACGATGATGTTCATCGCCAGGGCGGCACGGATACGGCGGTCGTTGAGTTCACGTTCCTGAATCATGTACTCGGCAACGCCGAAGTCCCGGAACGTGCTCGCCAGCGACGAGAATACGGCGGCGATAGCGAACACACCAACCTCGGACGGCGTGAGCAACCGCGACACGATGACCGTGCTCGCCAGTTGAAGGGCGACACCGAGATAGCTGTCGAGCATCGACAGCAGGAACGACTTGCGAACGGCGCTCAACCCGTAACCGCCTCAACACGCCAAGAGCGCAGCTTCACTGCGCTTGTTGGGCGGCGCTCGCGCTGCTACTGGGTTTCGGGCTCTTAACGCCCAGATCGGAAAGCGCACCTAGAAGCCTAGGCTGCCCGGGGACCTGGGACAGTCCTGCTCGCAACACGTCGATGGCCGCTTGGCGACGGCCGATCCTGGCATTGACCCTGGCAATTTCTAAGTATGCAGGCCAGTAGTCGGGCTTGGTCTGCCGTGACTTCTCGAAGTGCTCGATAGCAAGTGCAGCTCGACCCAAAATCGCATGGTACTGCCCGATGCGCAAGAGGATCTCTGGCGTCAGCGGGAAGTCACGTGCCGCATGCTGCAGGACGTAGTAGTTGTCGGCGATGGCGACATCCAGGAGGTGTGCACGCTGCCGCGGCGATACGCCTGCGCGCATTGCACGGTTCGCGTTCACGAGTGCCCAGCAATAGTGGTGTAGCGCCCAGAATGTGTCGCCCATTCTGGCAATCCAGGGAACCTGCCCCGGAGAGGGCCCCTCCCGGAAGCCCCCGCGCGCCAGTTCAAACGACTGGGTATAGGGACAGTACTCTGGCAGCAGGGCTACCTCGCCGGGGGTGATGTTTTCTGGCTTGCCGACGGCCGAGCCCGCAATGACAAGGCATAGCCCGAAGACACACATCGAACGTCTGATGGCAGGCAGATTCATGGCGAAGATACACACAGTAGGCGCCGCCACGAGCCGAAGGCCCAACGGCAAAGGCCCGACAAGCGCATCGTAGCAGCGCGGGTTGGCGATTCCGACAGCTACCCCACGAGCGAGCGACGAGGCTCGCACCTTGAACTTCACGCCACTCGACAGACCTCAGGATAGCCCGTCGTCGACGAGACGCGCATCAGGCATCGGGCCATACCCTTCACGAAGAGCTGACACCGGTGATAGGTGCCGTTTCCGGACGTCGACAAGGCCTCTGCACCAGCCACCCGCTCCGACGTCCAGGTGTTTCCGTCTAACCCTGTCAACCTGAACAGCCCGCCGCCAGCCACGTTGCTCTGCACCCAGATGCAGTTCCCCCAATGGTCGTAGGTCCCTCCTGCCGCGAAGAAGTGCGTCGCCACGCTCCTGTCGCGCCAGTTTGCCGAGTCATTGAACATCAGGTGCGAACCGTCGCTTGAGGTGATCGTGATCGCGTCGTGGAACCGCCCCCAGCCCGTCCGGTCGCCCGAGTCGAAGCCCTGCCCCATACGGCATCGCGCATTGATCCCACCTGACAGGACGACAAACTCTCGTCGCTGCGGCATGCGAACCATCATCTTGTTGTCGTAGACGATGTTAGTCCCCGACGAGAAACTGCCAGCAAATGCGCCTCGGCTGTTGCTGTTCCAGATGGTCGGCGTTCGCGTTGTCGGCCTAAGGTCCCAATGGCGATAGTGGAAGTTCGCCCGGGCGTGGAGCACATTCCAGCCATCCGAAACGCAGATCTTGTACGAGAGGTCGACAGGACTGTCGCCGTTGTAGTAGGGCGTGTCGTACGAACCCGTATCCAGATCGATGATTCCTACCGTGTGCGCAAACATCAAGATCGCGCCGCGCCGGTTGCCCACGATGTTCGACGGGATCCAGACCAGCGAGTCATACGTGTGCGATGCGGGAGCCGTCCCGTCAGCTAGTGGCGCCCGGCCACCGACGCCCTGCATGCCTGCGACGAACACACCGCGGCTGGCATCCCAGTATTGGGCCGCCGACGAAGGAGATCGCCCGACGATTGTGCTGAATGCCATGGTGTCCGCCTCAAGCGCGTACACGCCGTTCTCGCAGAAGTGCGAGTCCGCGTGACCGCCGCCCGAGACAAACATCTTCTGGTCAACATAGCCCCAAGCCGCCCCGCACCAGGCATTGACAATGCTTGGTGACCCGTCAGGCTGACCCAGGAACGTCGGGTAGCGCGGCCGTGGAACGATGTCATCAAGGCGATTGGTCTGCGCATGAACCCACCGGTTCAAGGGCAGTTGCTCGAAGTCGGAAATCAGCACTTTTCCGGCGGCATCCGTGTTTGGCAGCCAGTTCGTGCCCAACCATCGCAGAGCGGGCCCCGGTGTAGGCGCGGTCGACGGTCGCGGAGGGAGTTGCGGCGGGGGAGGCGGAGGCACCGGCACACTGGGCGACGGCGCTGGAGCGGGCGACGGCGCGGGCGACGGCGCTGGAGCGGGCGACGGCGCGGGCGACGGCGCAGGGGCGGGCGACGGCGCGGGCGCGGGTACTGGAGCGGGCGCTGGCGCAGCCGACGCTCGTACATCGGTGTTCGCGGTCGGGCCATCCTCTTCTCCACCGCAGGCCACGATCAGTGGCAATGAGCCCACTGATGCGACCGCTGCTTTGATCCAACTGCGCCGGTTTTGGTCTACATGGCGACTCCCCGCCACAAAGGTGTCGTTCGACTCTGACTGCTCGGACTTCATAGATTTGGCTGCGTCTGGGGCGCAAGGGAACCCTACACCTACGCAATCGACATCGTACGGGGCGTCTTGAGGGGCACCCGCGCGGCAAGTGTCAGCAGTTGCAACGCAGCATCGGGAACGATCACGATGCGTGAGCCTCGGCGAAGTCGGCTCAACGGCGCGTCGATCCTGCCCCAGGGCCGGGACCCAGCCACGAGCGAAGCATTCGGCCAATGGACTCGCGGCAGAGCCCCACGACTCCCGCGGCCGACCTGGGGTTGTAGGCCACGACACCCCATCGTTCGCGCCGCTGATCCATCCAATCCTTCTTGTACGGGTCGTCACCAATCAGGTAGTCGATCTCACAAACCCGATCCACGTCCATAGCCTCCTGCATCATCAGCGCGGTGAGCAGGGTGCCCGGCGAGTACTGCTTGTACGACTCGTCATGAGCCAACTTGTAGATCTCGGCCCGCCCACCAGATACGAACCAGAGCTGCGCGGCAATCGGGTGCGAGTCCAGTTGCGCGACACCGATCCTTACTGTTCCCCTTGGAGCGAAGGTCTGCACCAGGGTCGGAAGGAAGTCCGGGAAGGGCTCGGCGTTCTTCCAACTGCGCGCATAGACGTGAAGGTAGCCGCGCAGCGCGTCCTCCATTCCTGCGGCGTCCTTCACGATCTCAAGCCGCCCGCCCTTGGCCAGGAAGCGCCTCTTCATACGAGCGATGGTATTTCGGAGCCTCCCGTCGAGCTGGCGCTGATACGCGTCCCAGCGCCCTTGAGGTCTGTGGTACCAGTTGCCAAAACAGAAGAACCGAAAGGGAATCCAGCCCAAGAGATCGCACGCCGCCGTAAGCAACTCAAACTCATCGGACTCCGGATCCATGGGTGAAATCGTGAGTCGCGAGACGCCGCCAGCCGATTCGGCCAGCGCCTCGAGTCCGAGCGCGAGAGACTGCGCCTTGATTCCTGGCCGTACCGCCGGTGCGTACAGCCCCGTGTAGTAGTTGGACAGCGACGCGAGTTCGCGCCGCCACGCACCCTTCCTGAGGAGGCATGGAATGACGGCGATGCATGAGTCGTTCTCGCGAACAATGGCGAAGCGAACATCGTCGCCCGTGAAGACCGAACGCGTGATTGCTCTGTACCAGTCGGCCCCTAGTTGGATGCTCCTCGCCTCAGCGGACTCGAGCAAGCGGAGGGCGTCGGCGGGCAGACGCTGCACTCCGTCACAGACCTCGGTCGTCAAGGCACGATTCTTCGCGATCACCGATGGCCTGCGCGCCAAGAGGCGCGCGACTCGCCCGGCGGAAACCAGGCGCGCGATCATAGAGTTTCGATAGAACGTCCAATGACTGATGCGACGCAGATCGGTCGACCAAGCCAGTTGGTCCTGTGTCGCATCAGTGTAGAACTCGAGCACCTTGCCTTGATGTGCGGCGAAGGCGTACTCGAGGACGTGCTTCAGGAGTTGGCGGCCCGGTGCTAGCTTAGAAAAGGCCTCGTCATAAGTGGTCTTCAGGATGACCAGCATTCGATGCGAAGCAACGACGAGTCGCGAGGCGACCAGCCTGTCACCGAACCAAAGCTCGAAGACATGGGCTAACCCACGACGTGAGTTGCGCTCGAGCAGGTCGCCATAGAAGTGGCACTGATCGTTTCCCGGCGCAAGCGCCGTTCCCGCTGCACCCTTCCAACCTCTCGATTCCACCGCCGCGTACCGTTCCACCGCCGCTCTCATGTCGCCCGGGCTACTCAGCACGACGAAACGCGGTGCGAAACCATCGTCAATTGCGCGACGCTCATAACGACGCATGTTCTTCTTGAGTTGGTTTGCTCGGCTATCCCAATACGTATCGAAGGCCCCGCGAAGTTCGACGTTCATCGTCACCGCGTGGGGCGCGGTCCGGACGTCGCCAGTGGACGGCGGAACACCAACGCACAACGGATCCATGCACAACAGATCCATGGCCAGCGCCATGCCGGGCAGTTGCGCCACAAGACCATTGAGCGCGACCGAATCGACCGCCAGGACCGGGCCCAGCTGAGACTGGGCCGGCAGGAATGAGGACCAGAAGCCGGCCTGCCGCCGCTGCACGATGGCCATGGCCCGACACGGCCCGCCGCCTTCGAGCATGCAAAGCATCTGGCCGCCGTCGCCGAATCGACGCAGCAACAAGTCGACAAACACGCTGGTCAAAAGCGGATGCGACGCCATCGCCCGCTCGTTCAATTCGTCCCATTGCGAGGCAAACGCCCCTAGTCCACCTGCCAGTGGCTCGATCCGCCAGCGTGCCTCGCCTGCCGCCGCAACGGTCGGGGTCATGAGGCTGTTGGCCCGACGCCGCATCGCGATCGCAGCCAGCTCGCTGTCTCGTCGATGTCCACAGGACTCAGGTCCTGGTGACAGAGCAGCTGCAGTACATGTCGGCGCCAAGCCGCGCCAGAGTCACTCGCCACCGCTGGCGTCCCTGGCCAGGTGCGATCCCAGCGCAGCACCGCTAGACCGGCGCTGCGCATCTCCAAGTACAGCGGCTCGGGCTCGTCAACCCACAAGGGATAAACATATGGAACGGACTCTGGTTCACGTGCAACCCATACCGGCCGTGCACCCTTTAACCCCGCCAGGGACTCCGAAAAGCGATCGAAGTTCGCCCTTCGGCGCTTCACCGATACCGCAAGCGGCAGCAGCCTTACAAGCGCGCTTGTCAACAACGCCGGCGATTGGTCGACTCGCCCCATGTCGCAAGCGTCCATCATCTTTGAGACCTGCACCAGGCCATCCGTTTCGTCACACGTCGACACGGTCGGGTCGCTTGCGCTCACTGCCTCCATGCTGCGGCGCCGGAACGCCCGAAGCGGCCCGCCCGAGGGGCGCCGGTCCGCAAGATCGACAAACGACTTTAGCTGCTGACGCAGCCCAGGATGGCGGGTTGCCAGGGCGGGCAAGGGCCGTACCGCCGAAGCTAGCACCCCGCCTTCCGAAACCGGAAGGAACTTGGTCAGACTCGCGGTCGCAAGATCACCCCAGGATCCAACCGGTCGCTCGCCGGCTTGACCGAACAGGGCGTGGGCGCAGTCCTCGATTAGCACCACGTCCTGCTCGTCGCACCAGCGCCGCACATCAGCCAGCGACTGCACTCGCCCGAAGAAGTGGGGAACAATGATCGCTCCGGCGCCTGCGCCGAATCGTCCGATCTCGTCGATTCTGGGCAGGCCCTTGTCGTCGATCGGGTAGTACCTTGGCACCAACTTCAGGGCTGCGACCGGAGCCACCAGCGTTGGGCAGTGATAGGTGGGCACTAGCACACTGGTACCTTTCGGCATGGCCAGGCCTGCGAGGGCTTGCCATAGTGCCGCCCGACCACTGCTGGTGATCCTTCGGTGAGGCAAGGCCATCACATGCGGTGGCGCCGGTTCGCCAGGCGTCCACTCGAAGCTCCGCCAGCCGAGCACCGGGCCACGAGGTTGACGCGCCAGCGTACCGACAGGGCGGTCAGACATCGGCATGCCGCGGCCAATGTTGGTGCAGCCAATCGATGACGGCTCCCAACGCCTGATCCTTGGCGCCCGGTGTGGACAGCGTGTGGTCCGCACCACGAAGGTCCCGCCTTTGCACATGAGGCAGGTCGAACGCACCTTGCCAGACTCCTCCGGCGGCAACGGCCTCGTCAAACTCACGCGCAGTGAGATCGCGGTCGCTGGACAGCAAGAGCAGCGGTTCGGGGTGCTCGATCCAGGCTCGGGCCATCATGTCCTGGTAAGCAACGGGTTCGCCCCGCGCAGCTGGAGAGCCCTTCATCCGCCGCAGCGCCGACCCCAGTTCGCCGACTGCGCTCAGCGAAACGCCGCCAGTGATCAGCTTGCGCCAGAAGCGGCGATCCACGAGGCGGCTCAGGTAGTAGTGCCGGACTCGCGTCCGGGCCTCGGTCGCCGCCGAGCGGACCCACGGATTCAACAACACGAGGCCCGCAATCCGCGGGTCACTCCGGCGTGTGCGGTAGAGCAACGCAGCCGACGCACCATCACAGAGGCCGGCCAAGACAACCCGCTCGACGCTCGTCGCAGTCGATTGGAGTGCGTCGATCGCAGCGCAGATGTCGTCGTCCAGCGTCTCGAAACTCCTACGAGCGCCTTCGCTGTCGCCCATCCCACGGACATCGAAGCGAAAGGCCGCCACGCCTGCTCCGGCGAGACCACGCGCGAGATGGACGAACTGCCGATGGCTGCCCACCCGGTACTGCGGCCCCCCGACCACGATGACAATCCCAAGCTTGGATGGCATACGCGGCAGCGAGGCTACCCCCTGCAACAAGTCCCCGCCACACCGAAAGCCGATGGCAAGCTCGATGGCGCTCATGTGGTGTGCATCTCCACAATCGCACGAACCGACGCATCGATGAGCGCCGGCGCCTCCTCGATCTCGACCGTCGCCCAGAATGCCGGTCCCGGGACGGACTCTCCCCCTACCCACCACCCGCCGCTTCGCCATCGAGCCTGCAACGCCTCGGTCGCGGGCAACCAGCCGACATCCCCTTCTGGTCGGATCTCGAACCATAGCGACCGTGACCGGCCGTCTCGTCTCTGCGGCGGATCGAGCTTGGCCTGTTCCAGCCCCAGCGCCAAGCTCGACGGCAATCGATACCCTGCCACATCGACGGACGCCCCGTTCGCCAGGTCTCGACGCAGCCGCTCGCCCAACCCTCTCGTAGCCCCACCCATTTCGGCTGCTATCCGAAGACGGAGGAACTGCTGCAAGGCCTGCTTTCCGGAGCCCTGGGGCTGCCAGAACAAGAAGTGGCAGGGTTCCGGAAACGACGTTGCCGCCGAAGCCGCCAACAGGCAACCGGCACGAAGGCCCCATAGCCAGAGCGGCGGCGGAGGCGCCGAGGGCCACGACTCAGCATGCCTTCGCATCGCAGACTCGCATGCGTCGCGTACGTCGGAGCGCCAGATCTCCCAGGAGGCTTCTTCGAATTCGCCATGACTGTCGCCACACCCGAGCAGGTCAGCCTGCATGACGGCCAAGCCAGAGGCTGCCAGCGCACGGGCATGCAGCGAGGCCATTCGCCTGGCCTTGTTCATCTCCTCGCCCAACGGCGGCACGTACACGACAACTGCCTTCGCAGGCTGTTCGACCGGTGAATGCCAGATCGCGTAGCGCGGCCCACCGACGGAACGGCGAGGCGGGGCATAGAACGCCTCCGTCCGTGTCCGCACGGGCTATTCCAAGCGCGCGGACACGAAGTCGACCAAGCTTCCAACGGTTGCGAACGCCTCTCCGTCGAAGTCGTCGTCATCGACCGAGATGCCGAGTCGATCCTCCAAAGCCGCAATCACGGAGACAACGGCCATCGAGTCGAGCTCCGGAACAGCACCGAGCAGGTGTGTTCCACGATCGAAACCAGAACTCCGACCTTCGAGGCTGAGTACATCGTCGAGCACCCGGAGGACCTCTCGTTCTACGTCCATTCGGATTCTTCCTGTGACACGAGTCCGGAGATGTCCGAACCGCCGAACATTCTAGGTGCCGCAAGAGAGCCCGTTCGCCCTCCAGTCTGGGGTGGAACTACGTCACGCTTGCCGTTTCGGTCGGCAGTGCCGACCGGTCCACAACGGAATCGACTGCTGCGCTATGCAATACTCGTTCGGCGTCGCTGCCGCAGCGCCGCACCCCTTGGCACATGTCCGACGCACACCTTCTCCCGGATATGGTGCGCCGCTCCGCCGAGCGCGCGCCGAACGCGCACGGACTCGTCTACGGCACGGCACTTCGCACCTATGCCGAACTCGCCTCCCACATCGACCATGCCGCTTCCGGACTCATGGACCTTGGTGTTCAACGGTCCGATCGAGTCGGCATCTATCTCGAAAAACGCCCCGAGATGGTGGAGGCTTGCTTCGCCGCCGCCACCGCGGGTGCGGTCTTCGTGCCGCTAAACCCGCTACTCAAGCCAGAGCAGATCGGCTACGTAGTTCGGGACTGCGGCATCAAGGTTCTTGTGACCTCGGCCGACCGGCTGGCGCTGCTGCGACATGTGTTGGCCGATTGCCCGAGTGTCGAGCACATCGTGACGACCGAGCCCGTCTCAGATTCGATCGGCCCCATTGCGACGGTCGATTGGGCCGCGTTGACCGCGTTTCCGCTCCGGCCGACCTACCGTCGCATCGACACCGACGTCGCCGCCATCCTCTACACCAGCGGCAGCACCGGCAAACCAAAAGGCGTCGTGCTGTCGCACCGCAACATGGTCGCTGGCGCGAAGAGCGTGGCCAGCTACCTGGGCAACCACGCCGGCGACACGCTGCTGGCCGCGCTGCCGCTGTCCTTCGACGCCGGCTTCAGCCAGCTCACGACGGCCTTCCACGCCGGTGCCCGGGTGGTGCTGCTGAACTACCTGATGCCGCGCGACGTGATCAAGGCGATGGCGCGCGAACGGGTCACCGGCCTGACCGCGGTGCCGCCGCTGTACATCCAGCTCGCCGGGCTGGACTGGCCCGAGTCGATCGACGAGCACCTGCGCTACTTCGCCAACACCGGCGGGCGCATGCCTCGCGAGACCCTCGGCGCGCTGCGCCGGCGCGTGCCCAAGGCCAAGCCCTTCCTGATGTACGGGCTGACCGAGGCCTTCCGCAGCACCTACCTGCCACCCGAGGAGGTGGACCGCCGCCCCGACAGCATCGGCAAGGCGATCCCGAACGCCGAGATCCTGGTGCTGCGCGAGGACGGCACCGAGTGCGGCCCAGACGAGCCCGGCGAACTCGTGCACCGCGGCGCGCTGGTCGGCCTCGGCTACTGGGGCGACGCCGAGAAGACCGCCGAGCGCTACAAGCCGCTGCCGCCCGGCGTGGCCGGGCGCGACGGCGCGCTGCAGCTGCCCGAGATCGCCGTCTTCTCCGGCGACACCGTGCGCAAGGACGCCGAGGGCTTCCTGTACTTCATCGGCCGCCGCGACGAGATGATGAAGACCTCGGGCTACCGGGTCAGCCCGACCGAGGTCGAGGAGGTGCTGTACGCGACCAAGCTGGTCGGCGAGTGCGTCGCCTTCGGCGTCGACCACGACACGCTGGGGCAGTCGATCCAGGTCATCGCCACCGCGCCGGACGGCAGCGACGCGCTGGCCGTCGACGCGCTGCTCGCCGAGTGCCGGCGCCACATGCCGGCCTACATGGTGCCTCACGGCATCGAGCCGATGGCCGGGCCGCTGCCGCGAAACCCGAACGGCAAGATCGACCGCAAGCGCCTGGCCACCGAGTGGCTCGACCGCCGCGCGGCCGCCGACGCGCCGAGCTGACCCGATGAGCGACATCCCTGCCCGCCCCACCCACGCGCCGATGACGCAGTTCGCCGTGCGCGACGGCGAACTCGTCATTGGCGGGCAGCCGATCTCGCAGCTGGCCGCGCGGGTCGGCCAGACGCCCTTCTTCGCCTACGACCGCGCGCTGCTGAAGCGGCGGGCCGCCGAGCTGCGCGCCGCACTGCCGAGCGAGGTCAAGCTGCACTACGCGATGAAGGCCAACCCGATGCCGGCGGTGGTGGGGCTGATGGCCACGCTCGTCGACGGCATCGACGTCGCCTCCGCCGGCGAGCTGAAAGTGGCGCTGGATGCGGGTGCCGACCCCACCGAGGTCAGCTTCGCCGGCCCCGGCAAGCGCGACGTGGAGCTGCGGCAGGCTGTGGCCGCCGGCGTGCTGGTCAACGTCGAGTCGATGCGCGAGCTGCCGGTGCTGGCGGCGGCGTCGCAGGCACTCGGGCGGCCGGCGCGGGTGGCGGTGCGCGTGAATCCGGACTTCGAGCTGAAGGGCTCGGGCATGAAGATGGGCGGCGGGCCCAAGCAGTTCGGCGTCGACGTCGAGCAGGTGCCCGACCTGCTGGACTGGATCGGCCGCGAGGGTCTGGCCTTCGAGGGCTTCCACCTGTTCGCGGGCTCGCAGAACCTGCGCGCCGAGAGCATCTGCGAGGCGCAGCAGAAGAGCTATGCGCTGGCGCTGCGGCTGGCCGAGCGCGCGCCGGCGCCGCTGCGCTTCCTGAACCTGGGCGGCGGCTTCGGCATCCCGTACTTCCCCGGCGAGACGCCGCTGGACCTGGCGCCGATCGGCGCCAACCTGGCCGATCTGGTCGCCCGGGCACGCACCGAGATGCCGTCGGTGGGCATCGTCATCGAGCTCGGGCGCTACTTCGTCGGCGAGGCCGGCGTCTACGTCACCCGCATCGTCGACCGCAAGGTCTCGCGCGGCCACGTCTTCCTGGTCGCCGACGGCGGGCTGCACCACCAGCTGGCGGCCAGCGGCAACTTCGGCCAGGTGGTGCGCAAGAACTATCCCGTCACGATCGGCAACCGCGCCGGCGCCGGCCCGCGCGAGAACGCCTCGCTGGTGGGCCCGCTGTGCACGCCGCTGGACCTGCTGGCCGACCGGATGGAGCTACCGGTGGCGCAGATCGGCGACCTGGCCGTGGTCTTCCAGTCCGGCGCCTATGGCGCCAGCGCCAGCCCGCAGGCCTTCCTGGGGCACCCGGCCTGCATCGAAGTGCTGGTCTGAGGAATACCGCACGGGCGGAGCGCGTCCGGCGCGGCCGCCAACCCCTCGTTCGAGGCCGTTGCGGTCTCGGCGAAAGGCGCCAAACATGCTGCAATCGCAGGATGAGATCGCCTCCTCGTCGATCTACGGCTGTCCGACGCTGCGCATGAATGCGCCGGTCCGCCCCTGGCAGCTCGGCTCCGCCGCCGAAGCGGCGGCGACCCGGCCTGTGCCGCTGATCAGCGTCGTCAGCCCGGTCTACGGCGCCGCGCCGCTGCTGCCGGCGCTGTGCGAGCGCCTGACGCGCACGCTGTCGGCGATGGGCTGCGGCTACGAGATCATCCTGGTCTGCGACGGCAGCCCTGACGAGTCCTGGGACGTGATGGCGCGGCTGGTGCGCGAGGTGCCCCATCTCACCGTCGTCAAGCTCAGCCGCAACTTCGGCCAGCACTACGCCACCACCGCGGGCATGGACCTCGCGCGCGGCGAGTGGACGGTGGTGATGGACTGCGACCTGCAGGATCAGCCCGAGGAGATTCCCCGCCTGCTGGCCAAGGCGCAGGAGGGCTTCGACATCGTCGTCGCGCGGCGCATCAATCGCCAGCACAAGTGGTGGAAGCGATTCACGTCGCGCGCCTACTTCCGCGTCTTCAGCCTGCTGTCGGGCGTCAAGCTCGACAGCGCGGTCGGCTCGTTCCGCATCATGCGCCGGCCGGTCGTCGACGGCTTCTGCAGCATGCGCGAGGCCTATCGGATGTTCGCCGGCCTGGTCGAGTGGCTGGGCTTCAGCACCGCGTCGATCGACGTCCAGCACGCCGCGCGCCCCGAAGGCGAGTCCAGCTACAACCTGATGCGGCTGCTGCGCATGGCGCTGGACGGCATGATCTCGTTCTCGAACCGGCCGCTGTACATCTCGGTCGCGCTGGGCCTGACGATCTCGCTGTGCTCGGCGCTGTACGGCAGCTTCCTGGTGGTGCGCTACCTGATCGACCCGGCCGCCTACAGCGTGCCCGGATGGCTCAGCACCGTCACGATCACCTCGCTGATCGGCGGGCTGATCCTGCTCAACCAGGGCGTGCTCGGCATCTACCTGGGCCGCCTGTACAACCAGGCCAAGGGCCGGCCGCTCTACGTCGTCGACAAGGTGATGGTCGGGCCGGCCCCCGGAGCACAGCGTGACTGAACTGCGCATCGACCTGCAACCCATGCCCGGCGCCGAACAGCTCGCATTCGTCGAGGCGGCGCTGCGCAACAGCTTTCGCGTGCAGGGCTTTCGCGCCCAGGCGGATCACCTGGTGGTCCTGCACGACGACCCCGGCTCCACCGAGGCCATGCTGTCGATGGCCAGGCGCTTCGCCTTCATCGCGAAGAACATCAACAAGGACCTCGTGTACCAGCACGACGCGCCGATCGGCTACCGCGACGACCCCCAGCCGGCGCTGGAGGCCCGGCGCGACGTGATGCCGATCGAGCCCGGCTTCTACTCCTTCCAGGGCGACTTCCTGCGCGTGATGCAGGGCATCCAGTCCGGCGTGCTGGCGATGGCACGGGAGTTCGGTGCGATCGAACAGGAGCACCCCGCGGTGTGGCCGGTGCGCCTGTTCAGGAAGATCGACTACTTCCACGAGTTCCCGCAGCAGATGATCCTGTGCGCGCCGGTGAAGGAGGACTTCGCCAGCCGCTCGGCGTTCTCCAAGCGCTACGGCAAGGGCGCGGACTTCGACCGCGTGCCGATGGACGAGCACATGGCCGATTCGAGCTACGGCCTGCAGCCCGCCGTCTGCGACTGCTGCTACTACACACTGGAAGGCCGCACCGACCTCGACGACGCCTTCTACACGACCTACAACAAGGTCTTCCGCAACGAGCGCTCGGCGACGCAGCGGCTGGATCGGCTGACCAACTTCTCGGTCCGCGACATCATGTTCGTCGGCGGCGAGGGCTTCGTGCTGGAGGCCCGGCAGCGCCTGATCGAGCGCCTGTCGCGCTTCATTGCCGAGTTGCACCTGAACGCGAAGATCGAGACCGCCAACGACCCGTTCTTCGCCAACGAGTCGGCGATGAAGTCGGTGTTCCAGAACGCGCACCGGCTGAAGTACGAGTTGCTGGCACCGATCCCGCACCTGGGCCGCGAGATCGCGGTCGGGTCGATCAACCTGCACACCGACTTCTTCGGCAAGGCCTTCGACGTGCGCATGCGCGACGGCAGCACGGCGCAGTCCGGCTGCATCGGCGTCGGCATGGAGCGCATGACCTATGCGCTGTTCTGCCAGCACGGCCCAGAGGTCCAGGCCTGGCCTGCGGGCCTGCGCTCGACGCTCGGGCTCGCCGGTTAGACCGACGAGGCAAGGAGGACACCATGGCCGACTGGGCATTCGACGACAACCTGTTCGAGGTCGAGGACGCGGCGCAGATCCGCCTGGACGACTTCATCGACGCGATGGAGCGCCGCACCTTCGCCTGCATCCGCGGCGTCGTGTCGTCGGAGCAGATGCACCGGGCCCACGATCGCATCGTCTCCACCTTCGACCGGCGCCAGGACCATCCCGGCAAGGGCCACTCGGCCGACGCGGTGCGCAGCAACTTCCAGAAATTGCTGCTCGGCGGCGAGTCGCGCAGCGCCAGCAACGACGATGCACGCTGCTTTCGCGCCTGCTACAGCCCGTTCTGGGCGGAGGACATCTGGGGGCTGCATGACGGACTGCGCAGCCTCGCGCGCGTGCGCAACCACCTTGCGCGGCTGCCGCTGGATTTCGCCATCGAGGGCACCGAGGACAACGGCCTGTGGACCGCGGCGCGCTTCCACCAGTACCCACGTGGCGGCGGCTTCTTCCGCCGTCACACCGACTACATCGTCAAGGACGTCGCCGACGAGAAGTCCACCCGGTTCTACCAATGCGTGTTGACGATCACCGCCAAGGGCACGCACTTCGAGGAAGGCGGCGCCTTCGTCGACATCGGCGATCGCCGGGTCGTACTCGACGACTGCGCTCTGCCCGGCGACATCATCGTCTACGATGGCCGCACGATGCACGGGGTCGAGGACATCGACCCGAAGGCGCTGCTCGACCTGGACACCATCAACGGCCGGCTGGCGGGCTTCGCGACCCTGTACAAGAAGATGTGAGACCGCCCGACGACAAGACGATGCCCGTCCAGGACACCGACCATGCCGACTTCTGGCCCCTGTTCGCCCGCGTGCTCGGGCGTCCGGTGCCGCCGGGCGACTACACGCCGGCCGACCTGCCCGAGTGGGACTCGCTGCGCCACGTCGAACTGATCTTCGAGCTCGAGGCGCACTACGGCATCGACGTGCCGCAGGACCGCATCGCTGCGATGTTCGAGGGCACCGGCGCCATCCTCGCTCACTTGCGCGAGTCCGCGGCGCGCCCGGGATGAGCCCGCGGCGGCTGCTGATCTACGGCGCCGGCCACCTCGGCCGGCAACTGCATCACCACGTGGTCGCGCACGGCGGAGGAGACGTCGAATTGCTCGGCTTCGTCGACGACACCCAGCCCGCCGGCGTGCCGGTCTGCGGCGGGCTCGTCACGCTCGGCGACTTGGCCTCGGCGGCGGCGTCACCACAGCACGGCCCGAGGACGGCCGAACTGCTCTTCGCCATCGGCTACACCAGCATGACCCGGCGCCGGGCGGCGCTGGAGCGGGTGCTGTCGGCCGGCTACCGCCTGTTCACGCTGATCCACCCGCGCGCGATGATCGAGCCCGGTGCACGGGTCGGTGACGGTTCCGTGGTGCTGGCGGGCGCGGTCGTCGACCAGCAGGTGACGACCGGCCGCGCCTGCTTCGTCGACATCGGCGTGCGCCTGACGGCGGGCACGCAGGTCGGCCACAACAACTACTTCTCTTCCGGCACGTCGACCGGCAGCCGTGTGCATATCGGCGACGACAACTTTTTCGGCATGGACTGCACGGTCACGACCGAGGTCACGATGGGCAGCCGGCTGTTCGTCAACGCCAAGACGCTGGTGCCGCGCGACGTGGGCGACGACGTGAAGATCGTCGAACTGCATAAGTCACGCGAGTTGCCGATGCCGCCGACGAACCACTGAGTTCGGACCTCGGCGTCGGCCCCCTAGTCCATCGGGCCGTCATCGGGCTGTCATGTGACAGATTTGTTGCAATGCATCCCCATGCAGGGCTACGATGAACCATCCAAATCGACTGGCGGAGTGGAAATGACAAGAACACTCATCTGGATCTGCTGCCTGCTGCTGTGGCCGCTGTCGGCGCACGCTTACATCGATCCTGGCACCGGCATGCTGCTCTGGCAGGGCCTGATCGCGTTGGTCGGCGCCGTCCTCGTCTTCGTTCGCCATCCGATCGACGCCTTCAAGCGGTTGATGAACCGCCTGAGGAACCGGTGAGGGACCCCCAGGGCAGCATCTCGCTCGCCGGGGAGGAAGTGATCAGGCGCCTTTACGCGCCCTTGCCGAGCGAGCACTTTCTTCACTCGCCACTGTCGGCCCGCTGGGTCGAAGCGGGGCAGCTCGTCCCCTTCGAGTTCCGTGATCCGTCCACCGTCGTCTCGCCGCGGCTGCCCTTCGTCACGCAGCCCCCTGAGTGGTGCGACTCGCAGTTCTTCGACGCGGCGAAGCTGACGTTGACGCTGGCCGAGTCCGCCCTTGAAGCGGGCTTCGAACTGAAGGACGGCAGCGCCTGGAACGTGATCTTCGACGGCTGCCGTCCCGTCTTCTGCGACCACCTATCCTTGACACCGATCGAAGGCCGGCTGTGGTGGGCCGGCGGCCAGTTCGCCCGTCACTTCGTGGTGCCCTTGCTGCTGTCCCAGCGTCGCGGCGTCAAGGCGCACGAGCTGCTGCGCAGCTGGCGCGACGGGGTGCCGCCCGAGATTGCGCGGCGCATGCTCGGCGCATCACGGTTCCTGACGCGAAGTTGGCCGCTGATCGCCGGCGGGCAGCCGTCGGATGCATCCAAGGCAGGGGCCGCCGCCAGCGCGGCGTACGACCCGGCCAAGGACGCGAGCTTCCGGCAACGCCTGCACACGTCGATGGGCTGGATGCTCGACAGCGTCGCCCCGAAGGAGCACAAGGTGCCGTCGGTGTGGCGCGGCTACGTCGACGAACGCCCGCAGTACCCGGGCGACAGCCTGGCGGCAAAGGGTCGTTGCGTGGCGGAGTGGCTGGGTGCCTGCCAGCCGCGCTGGGTCGCCGACCTGGGCTGCAACACGGGCGAGTTCTCGCGCATGGCCGCCGACGCCGGCGCCCGCGTGCTGGCGCTCGACGGCGACCACGACAGCATCGATCGCCTGTACCGGGCCCAGCGGGGGGACCGCCGCATCCATCCGCTGGTCACGCCGCTGGACGACCTGCAGGGCGGGCGCGGATGGCTGGGGCGCGAGCACCCCGGGTTGCCGCAGCGCGCGGACCAGGCCTTCGACGTCGTGATGATGCTCGCCCTGGTGCACCATCTGGCGATCGCGGCGTCGCTGCCGATGCGCCAGGTGGCCGAACTGGCGGCGCGCTGGAGCCGACGGCATGTGATCGTCGAGCTGATCCACCCCGACGACCCGCAGGTGGAGCTGCTGTGCTCGCAGCGGCGGCGTGATCCCGCCGAGTACTCGCTGGACAGCCAGCTCCAGGCCTTCGGCGATGCGGGCTTCGAGGTCAGCGATCGCCGCGATCTCGCGCCGGCGGCGCGAACGATGGTGCTGCTGACCAGGCGCTCATGAGTCCACGCGGGGAGGCCCCGGCCAACCTGGGCGCGGCAGCCGTGCTGCTGGCGCTGGCCACGGCCGATCTGGCGGTCGCCGAGGTCTACACGCGGATCGCGGAACAGCGCATCCCCTTGCAGCTCTTCCTCGCCATGACCGCCGCCGCAGCGCTGGCCTGCCTGGCGACGGCGATACTCGGTCGCAGGAACGCCTCGGACCGCCGGCCCTGGCCGAGCCGGCTTGCGCTCGCCGCCACCGCCGCCCCCCCCTCGCCCGGCCTCCCCGGCGCCCCCCTTGC
>CALJUI010000390.1 GCA_937975735.1 uncultured Rubrivivax sp. | reverse complement strand
TCGGGCACGCCGGCGCGCAGCAATGCGCGTTCGACGTCGTCGAGGCGGTCGCGGTCGAAGGGCCCGGCGCGCAGGCAGACGCGGCGGGTCGGCGCGGTTTCCACCAGCGTCACCACCTCCGGGCGCACCTGCGCGCGCAGGCGCTGCGGCTCGCGCTGGCCGGCGTCGCCGGCCGGCGCGGCGAACAGCCAGGGCGACAGCGCGCCCTGGGCCCAGGCGAAGAAGAACAGGTTCGCCAGCGCGAGCAGCGCGACGAGCAGCCTCAGCACGGGCCCGGCTCCGCCAGGCGCACGCTGACCTCGCCGCTGACCAGGCGGTGCAGCGTGCCGGCGCGCACCTTCAGCGCGCCGTCGGCGTCGACGCCCTCGGCCACGCCCTCGGGGCACTCCGGCGCGGTGCAGGTCACGGCGCGCCCGCGCAGCAGGTCGCGCGCCTCGTAGGCGGCGACAAAGGCGGCGAAGCCCTCGGCCTCGAAACGCTGCAGCGCGCGCACCAGCGGCGGCGCCACGCGCGCCAGCAGGCGCGGCGCGGTGACCCGCGGATCGAGCTCCTGCACGCAGGCGTAGCCGCTGCTCAGACCTTCGTCGGCTTGCGGCAGCACGTTCAGGCCGACGCCGATCACGCACATCCGGCGCGGCCCGATCGCCACCGTCTCGATCAGCACGCCGCCGAGCTTGCGACCGCGGCCCGGGGCATCGAGCAGCCACAGGTCGTTGGGCCACTTCAGGCCGATGCGCGGCGACGCGCCACGGTCGGCGGGTTCGATCGCGTCGGCCAGCGCCACGCCGACCGCCAGCGACAGCCCGGACCAGTCGTGCGGCGCATAGGGGAGCGCCAGCGAGAAGGTCAGCGACGCGCCCGGCAGCGCGACCCAGTCGCGGCCGAGCCGGCCGCGGCCGCGCGTCTGGTGCTCGGCGACCAGCAGGCAGGGCTGCGTGTCGGCACTGCGTCGGCCGTGCGGCGTGACCTCGTCGCCGGCGCGGCGGGCGTCGAGCGCGCCGGGCTGGGTGATCGGCGTGTCGCGCTGGCCGCCGACGCGGCGCGCGCGCTCGAGCAGCTGGGTGTTGGTCGACTCGGCGCGCGCGACCACCTCCACGCTCAGCCCCGGCAGCAGCGGTTCGAGCTGGCGCCAGAGCGCTTCGGCGCCCCAGGACAGGTGGCGCGCCTCGTGCATCATCGGCGCTTGGGCGCCAGCATCGTGCCGCGGCAGTTCGCCGCGCCGCAGCGGCACGCGTACTCGCGCTTGAGCTTCTTCGTGTAGGGCTCGTCGATCGTCAGCCCGTAGTCGTAGAACAGCTCCTCGCCCTCGCGCAGCTTGCGCAGCGCCTTGATGAAGACCCGTCCGTCCTGCTCGTCGGCCTCGCAGTTCGGATCGCAGGCGTGGTTGATCCAGCGCGCCGCGTTGCCGTCGACGCCGGCGTCGATCACGCGCTTGTCGTCGATGTGGAAGAAGAAGGTGTGGTTCGGGTCGTCCGGGTCGTGCGGATGGCGGCGCAGCGCCTCCTTCCAGCTGATGACCTCGCCCTTGTACTCGACGATGGTCTCGCCGGCGGCGATCGGCCGCAGCGCGAACACGCCCTTGCCGTGCACGCCGGAGCGGCGCACCTGGATGCGGCGCTTGCCGCCGTTCTTGCCCGAGTCGGCGTCTTGCGCTGTCTTCGTCATTGGGTACATTGAAATCATGGGCGCGCGCGCGTGGGTGCGTGCGCGCGAGAGTGACCGGCATTTTAGGCACGGCCCGGCGAGCGGGCCGCCAGGAGCACATGAGCAAATCGATCATCATCGCGGAGAAGCCGAGCGTGGCGCAGGACATCGTCCGCGCGCTGACGCCGGTGGTCGGCAAGTTCGACAAGGCCGCCGACCACTTCGAGAACGATCGTTACATCGTCACGTCGGCGGTCGGCCACCTGGTCGAGATCAAGGCCCCGGACGAGTACGACGTCAAGCGCGGCAAGTGGAGCTTCGCCAACCTGCCGGTGGTGCCGCCGCACTTCGACCTGGCGCCGATCGACAAGGCCAAGACGCGGTTGAACGCGGTCGTCAAGCTGTGCAAGCGCAAGGACGTGACCGAGCTGATCAACGCCTGCGACGCCGGGCGCGAGGGCGAGCTGATCTTCCGCCTGATCGAGCAGTACGCCGGCGGCGCCAAGGGCCTGAACAAGCCGGTGAAGCGGCTGTGGCTGCAGAGCATGACGCCGCAGGCCATCCGCGAGGGCTTCGAGCAGCTCAAGAGCGACGAGCAGCTCCAGGGCCTGGCCGACGCGGCGCGCAGCCGTTCGGAGGCCGACTGGCTGGTCGGCATCAACGGCACGCGCGCGATGACCGCCTTCAACTCGCGCGACGGCGGCTTCTTCCTGACCACCGTCGGCCGCGTGCAGACGCCGACGCTGTCGATCGTCGTCGAGCGCGAGGAGAAGATCCGCCGCCACGTGCCGCGCGACTACTGGGAACTGCGCGCGACCTTCGCGGCACAGGCCGGCGAGTACGAGGGCAAGTGGTTCGACCCGAAGTGGAAGAAGAACCCGGACGACGCCGAGGCGCGCGCCGACCGCCTGTGGACCGAGGCCGACGCGAAGGCGATCGCCGAGGCCTGCCGCGGCGAGCCGGCGACGGTCAGCGAGGAGGCCAAGCCGAGCACCCAGGCCAGCCCGCTGCTGTACGACCTGACGACGCTGCAGCGCGAGGCCAACGGCCGCTTCGGCTTCTCCGCCAAGACCACGCTGTCGATCGCCCAGGCGCTGTACGAGAAGCACAAGGTGCTGACCTACCCGCGGACCGACTCGCGCGCACTGCCGGAGGACTACCTGGGCGTCGTCAAGGAGACGGTGGGCATGCTGGCCCAGGAGTCGCTGCCGGGACCGCTGCGCGCCCTGTCGGCGCATGCCGCGCTGGCGCTGAAGGAAGGCTACGTCAAGCCGGCCAAGCGCGTGTTCGACAACGCCAAGGTGTCGGACCACTTCGCGATCATCCCGACGCTGCAGGCGCCGAAATCGCTGACCGAGGTCGAGGCCAAGCTCTACGACCTCGTCGTCAAGCGCTTCCTGGCGGTGTTCTACCCGAGCGCCGAGTTCCTGGTCACGACGCGCATCAGCACCGTCGGCCGGCACCAGTTCCAGACCAACGGCAAGGTGCTGGTCAAGCCGGGCTGGCTGGCGGTCTACGGCAAGGAGGCGCAGGAGGACGATGCCAATCTGGTGCCGGTCGAGCCCGCCGAGGCCGTGCGCACCGAGGCGGTCGAGGTCAAGGCGCTGCAGACCAAGCCGCCGGCGCGCTTCACCGAGGCGACGCTGCTGTCGGCGATGGAGGGCGCGGGCAAATTGATCGAGGACGAGGAACTGCGCGCCGCGATGCACGACAAGGGCCTGGGCACGCCGGCCACGCGGGCGCAGACGATCGAGGGTCTGATCAACGAGAAGTACATGTTGCGCGAGGGCCGCGAGCTGATCCCCACCGCGAAGGCCTTCCAGCTGATGACGCTGCTGCGCGGCCTGGCCGTCGACGAACTGACCAAGCCCGAGCTGACCGGCGACTGGGAGTTCCAGCTCGCCGAGATGGAGCACGGACGGCTCAAGCGCGATGCCTTCATGACCGAGATCGCGAAGATGGCCGAGCGCATCGTGCGCAAGGCCAAGGAGTACGACCGCGACACGATCCCGGGCGACTACGCGACGCTGTCCACGCCGTGCCCGAACTGCGGCGGCGTCGTGAAGGAGAACTACCGGCGCTTCGCCTGCGAGAGCTGTGACTTCAGCATCGCCAAGATCCCCGGCGGCCGCGCCTTCGAGACCGCCGAGGCCGAGGCCTTCCTACGCGACAAGAAGATCGGCCCGCTCGAGGGCTTCCGCTCGAAGAAGGGCTTCCCGTTCAGCGCCGAACTCAGGCTGGTGCGCGACGAGGAGGCGGCCAACTGGAAGCTCGAGTTCGACTTCGGCGACGACGCCAAGGAAGCCGCCGAGAGCGGCGAACCGGTCGACTTCTCCGACCAGGAACCGCTCGGCGCCTGCCCGAAATGCAAGGGCCGGGTCTTCGAGCACGGCACCAGCTACGTCTGCGAGCACAGCGTCGGGCCGAAGGCGACCTGCGACTTCAAGACCGGCAAGATCATCCTGACGCAGCCGGTGTCGCGCGAGGAGGCGGCCAAGCTGCTGAAGACCGGCAAGACCGGCCTGCTCGACGGCTTCGTCTCCAACCGCACCCGGCGCAAGTTCAAGGCCTTCCTCGTCTACGACCCGAAGGAAGGCAAGGTCGGCTTCGAGTTCGAACCGCGCGCGCCGAAGGCCGCGGCGAAGAAGGCGCCGGCGAGGAAGGCGGCGGCCGGCAAGGCGTGAGCACCACCATAATCGGAGCGATCAACCACCCCGGGAGAACGCCGTGATCCGATCCTGCGTTGCACTCTTCATCGTCGCCGCGGCCCCGGCCGCGATGGCGCAGTCCCTGTCGCCGGCGCCGACGCCGGGGCTGTGGGAGTCGAGGACCAAGATGCTGGTCAACGGCCAGGACATGGGCGAGATGATGCGCAAGGCGCAGGAGGAGATGCTCAAGTCGGTGCCGCCGGAGCAGCGCAAGCAGATGGCCGAGATGATGCGCGCGCACGGGGGCGGCGGCATGATGGGCGGCACGACGCAGGACTGCCTGACGCCGCAGGAGGCTGCCAGGGCCACCGACCTGAAGCGCATGTTCGCGGACATGCACAAGGAGCAGCCCGGCTGCCGCTTCGAGCCGATCAAGGCCGGCGGCTCGTCGGCGACCTTCAAGGTCAGCTGCAAGGACCCCGAGGGCTTCACCGGCGACGGCCAGGGCGAGATCAGGATCCTCGACGCCAAGTCGACGACCTGGCACTACGAGGGCACGGGCCGGATGCAGGGCATGGACCGGATGCCGCCGGGCATGAAGGCGCCGGGAGGCGCGCCCGGTGCGGTCAAGATCCAGGTCGACTCGACGAGCCGCTGGGTGGCGGCCAGCTGCGGCAACGTGAAGTAGCCGGGCCGGCGTGACGCTGGCGGTCTTCTACAAGCTGCTGGCCATCTTCCTGATGGTCGCGCTGGGGTGGGTGGCCGGTCGGATGCGCTGGCTCGGCGAGCGCACCGCGGCCAGCGATCCGGCCCGCGTGCTCGGCAATGCCGCGTTCTACATCTTCGTGCCGGCGCTGCTGTTTCGCAGCACGGTGCGGCTGGACTTCGAGACCCTGCCGTGGCGCACCGTTGCCGCGTTCTTCGTGCCGGCGCTGCTGTTCATCGTGGCGGTCTACGCCTGGCAGCGCCACCGGCAGGCGAGTCCGGTGGCGGCGCCGACGGTGCGCGCGATCTCGGCCTCGTTCGGCAACTCGGTGCAGCTCGGCATCCCGATGGCCGCGGCGCTGTTCGGCGAGGCCGGGCTGGCGATCCACATCACCCTGGTCAGCCTGCACGCGCTGATCCTGCTGACCGCGCTGACGGTGCTCGTCGAGATCGACCTCGCGCGCGCGCAGACGCGCCGCGCGGCCTTCGGCTCGACGGTGCTGACGACGGTGCGCAACACCGTGCTGCATCCCGTGATGCTGCCGGTGCTCGCCGGCCTGGCCTGGAACTTCACCGGCCTCGGACTGACCCCGGTGGCCGACGAGGCGCTGGCCGCGCTCGGCTCGGCGGTGGTGCCGGTGTGCCTGGTGCTGATCGGCATCACGCTCGCGTACTACGGCGTCAAGGGCCAGCTGCGCGACGCGATCGTCACCTCGGTGCTCAAGCTGATGGTGCTGCCGGCGCTGGTGCTGGCGACCGCACACTGGGGCTTCGGCCTCGACGGCCTGGCGCTGTCGGTGGTCGTGCTGATGGCCGCGCTGCCGACCGGGAGCAATGCGCTGATCTTCGCCCAGCGCTACGACGCGCTGCAGACCGAGGCCACCGCGTCGATCGTGTTCTCGACGGTGGCCTTCGTGCTCACCGCGTCGCTCTGGCTGGGCGTGCTGGCATTGATCGGCTGATCGGCCGGTCGGGCGCCGATCTGGAACAATCGGCGCATGCAGATCGCCGACCTCGCCGCCCACATGGCCCACCTGGGCGCGGCCGCGCGCGCCGCGTCGACGACGATGGCGGCGGCGCCGACGGCGGCCAAGGACGCCGCCTTGCGCGCGCTGGCACGCCGGCTGC
>CALJUI010000389.1 GCA_937975735.1 uncultured Rubrivivax sp. | reverse complement strand
ACAGCAGCCGCGCGTCGACGCCGCGCGCCTTCAGCGTGTTGTAGTAGGCCAGGCCCTGGGCGTCGGGCACGCGGTAGTCGAGCGCGCCGTGGATGACCAGCGTGGGCGTGTTCATCGCTCCGGCGAAGGCGTGCGGGCTCTGCGCATGGACTTTCGCCATGTCGTCCCAGTACCAGGCGCCCAGCTCCTTGGCGTGCCAGGTGTAGGCGTCGTCGGCGAACATCGCGGTCCAGTCGAAGCAGCCGGCATGGCAGACGTAGGCCGCGTAGCGCCCTCGCTTCACGTGACCGTTCATCCACGCCGCCATGAAGCCGCCGTAGCTGCCCCCGCTGGCGAAGACGCGCCGCTTGTCGGCCCAGGGGCGCTTGAGCAACGCCGTGGTCGCGGCCTCGACGTCCTGCAGTTCGAGCTCGCCCCAGCGGTGGGTGATGCTGTCCTTGAACGCGAAGCCGAAGCTCGACGAGCCGTGGTAGTTGACCGCCGCGACCACGTAGCCCTGGGCCGCGAAGGCCTGCACGTTCCAGCGGAAGTGCCAGGCGTCGCCGAAGGCGGTGTGCGGGCCGCCGTGGATCAGGTGCAGCAGCGGCGCCTTGGCCTTCGGCTTCTTCGGGTCGAAGCCCGGCGGATAGGTGAGCCAGACCTGCACCTCGTCGCCGAGCGCGCCGCGGACCCAGGTCTCCTCCGTTCGGCCGAGCGCCAGGCCGGCGAACAGAGCGTCGTTGAACGACTCGATGCGGCGCGCCGCCTGGCCCGGCAGGTGGGCGGTCAGCCGCGGCGGGTGGTCCACCGCGTCGGCCAGCGTGACCAGGGTGCCGGCGGCCTTGTCGAAGCCCTGCAGCCAGCCGCCCCGCACGACGACTTCGGCGCGGCGGTCGGCGAGGTCGAAGCGCCACAAATGCTGCCGGCCCTGCTGCTCGGCGCCGAACAGCAGCGCGCTGCCGTCGTCCTCCCAATGCAGCGGTGCGTGCACCTCGTGGTCCCACTCGGCGCTCTCGACCGCCCAGCGGCCGCCGCGGCGGTGCCAGACCGCCAGCTGGTCAGGCATCGTGTGCTTCAGGCCCTGGTTGGCGGCGACGAAAGCGATGCGCTGGCCATCCGGGCTGTAGCGCGGCGCGTCGAAGGTCCAGCCGCCCTGCCGCACCAGGACCTCGACCCGGCCGGTCTTCAGCTCGATCTCGGCCAGCGCGAGATCGTTGTCCAGGCGCTTCTCGGGCGCCGGGTCGAAGACGAAGGCGATGCGGCGGCCGTCGGGCGAGACGTCGAAGCGGTTCGCGTTCGGGTCGGCGCGCGGCAGTTCGTGCGGACCGCCCTCGAACAGGTCGCGCACGCGGCCCGTGTCGACGTCGAGCACGTGCAGGTGCAGCCGGCGCCCCGGCGGCAGCGTGTGGTCCCAGTGGCGGTACTGCGCCTCGCTGGTGGCCAGGCCGGTCTCCTTGCGGTCCTGCCAGGCCCTGTGCGCCTTGGCCTGTGCCTTCGCGCCGCGCAGATCGGGCCAGACCCAGCTCAGCAGGGCGATGCGACGTCCGTCGGGAAACCAGCGAAAGGCCTCGACGCCGGTCGCGATGGGCGCCGCGCGCTGCGCCTCGCCGCCGTCGGGCGCGATCAGGTAGAGCTGCGGCGTGGTGTCCTTCTCGCCCTGCTGCTCGCGCTTGGCGGTGAAGGCGATGCGGTCGCCGCGCGGGCTCCAGCGCGGCGCGCCGTCCTTGTCGCCGCACTGCGTCAGCGCGCGCGGCGAGCCGCCCAGCGTCGACAGCAGCCACAGGCGGCTGTCCGCCTTGTTGTCGTCCATCGAGTGGCGGGTCACGGCGGCGACCGCCTGCGCGCCGTCGGGCGACAGGCTGGGCGCGCCGATGCGCTCGATCTTCCACAGGGCGTCGACGGTCAGGGGAACGGGCTTCTTCGGCATCGAGTCGCTTTCGGTCGGTGGCAAGGGTGGCGGTGGCGGGGCGGTCCGCCGCCGCAGCGGGGCGCTAGCGCGGACGGATCAGCTGCCAGTCCAGGTGCGAGCGCACCGTCGGCCACTCGTCGGCGGTGATGCTGTAGACCGCGGTGTCGCGCAGCGTGCCGTCGCTGGCGCGCTGGTGGTTGCGCAGCATGCCGTCGAGCTGCGCCCCCAGGCGCTCGATCGCGCGCCGGCTCTGCACGTTGAAGCGGTGGGTGCGGAACTCGACCGCGATGCATTGCAGCGCCTCGAAGGCGTGCGCCAGCAGCAGACGCTTGCACTCGGTGTTCAGCGGCGTGCGCTGGGTGCGCCGGGCATACCAGGTGCTGCCGATCTCGACGCGCTTGTGCACCGGATCGATGTTCATGTAGGTCGTCATGCCCACCGGTGTGCCGGCGGCATCGAGCACCGCGAAGGGCAGCATCGAGCCGGTGCGGCGCAGGCCGAGCCGGCGCTCGATCTCGGCGGCCATGCCCTCGGGCGAGGGCACGGCCGTGTACCACAGGCGCCAGAGCTCGCCGTCACGCACGGCGTCCGATAGCGCCGCCGCGTGGCCCGGTGCCAGCGGCACCAGCGAGGCGTGCCGGCCGGTCAGCGTGACCTCGTCGGGCCAGGGGTTGCTCATCGGCGGTCGCTTCGACCGGCGCTGCGCGCCTTCACGTCGCTTCGCGACGCGCTCATCGATTGTGCCTCTGCATGAACACCAGCTTCTCGAACAGCGTCACGTCCTGCTCGTTCTTCAGCAGCGCGCCGACCAGCGGCGGGATCGCGACCTTGTCGTCCGGGCTCTGCAGTGCCTCGAGCGGGATGTCCTCGGCGACCAGCAGCTTGAGCCAGTCGAGCAGTTCGCTGGTGCTCGGCTTCTTCTTCAGCCCGGGCAGGCCGCGCACGTCGTAGAAGGTCTTCATCGCCGCGCCGAGCAGCTGCTTCTTCAGCCCCGGGAAGTGCACCTCGACGATCCTGGCCATCGTCTCGGCGTCGGGGAACTTGATGTAGTGGAAGAAGCAGCGGCGCAGGAACGCGTCGGGCAGTTCCTTCTCGTTGTTCGAGGTGATGAAGACGATCGGCCGGTGCCTGGCCTTGACCAGTTCGCGCGTCTCGTAGACGTAGAACTCCATCCGGTCGATCTCGCGCAGCAGGTCGTTCGGGAACTCGATGTCGGCCTTGTCGATCTCGTCGATCAGCAGCACCACCGGCTCGTCGGCCGTGAAGGCCTGCCAGAGCACGCCCTTGACGATGTAGTGGTGGATGTCCTTGACCTTCTCGTCGCCGAGCTGGCTGTCGCGCAGCCGGCTCACCGCGTCGTACTCGTACAGGCCCTGCTGGGCCTTCGTCGTGCTCTTGACGTGCCACTGCAGCAGCGGCATGCCCAGCGCGGAGGCCACCTCCTCGGCCAGCATGGTCTTGCCGGTGCCCGGCTCGCCCTTGACGAGCAGCGGCCGCTGCAGCGTCACCGCGGCGTTCACGGCGAGCATCAGATCCTGCGTGGCGACGTACTGCTTCGAACCGGTGAATCGCATGGGGTGCCGTCGTGACCAAGGGGACGGCGCAGTATAAGTCGGGGCCTATAATCGCCCGCTGTGCCTGCGCTGCCCGGTCCGGGCGTGCCGTTTCGATCCGCCAACCCGTTGCCCCCGTGCCCACCACGATGATCAAGATCCTGCCCCTGCTGCTGGCCCTGGCCGCCCCCGTCACCGCCGTGCAGGCCCAGGACGCGGCGGCCGGCGAGAAGAAGGTCGCGATGTGCATCGGCTGCCACGGCATCGTCGGCTACCAGGCCAGCTTCCCCGAGGTCCACAAGGTGCCGATGATCGCCGGCCAGAACGCCAAGTACATCGTCGCCTCGCTGGTCGCCTACAAGAAGGGCGACCGCAAGCACCCGACGATGCGGGCGATCGCCGCGTCGATGTCGGACCAGGACATGGCCGACGTGGCGGCGTTCTACGAAGCCCAGGCCGGCGGCACGTCCGTCAAGACGGTCGCGATGTCGAACCCGCCGGAGGCAGTCGCTGCGCTGCTGACCAAGGGCGGCTGCGCGAGCTGCCACGGTGCCGACTACAGCAAGCCGATCGACCCGTCCTACCCGAAGATCGCCGGGCAGCATGCCGACTACCTCTACGTGGCGCTCAAGGCCTACCAGACCGAGGGCAATCCGCAGATCGGCCGCAACAACGCGATCATGGCCGGCATGGTGAAGCAGTTCACGCGCAGGGAGCTCAAGCAGATGGCCGACTACCTCGGCGCGCTGCCCGGCGAGTTGCGCACCGTGCCGGAGCCGAAGTTCCGCTGAAGCAGGTCACCGTCCACGCCGCCACCGAAGGCCGCTGCCCGCAGCGGCCTTCGTCTTTCTGGCCCTTCAGGACCGGCGGCGGCGGTCGATAACCTTCGGGCGCGCGGCCTGCCGCTGCGCCGCCGCGCCCGACCCGATGCTGAAGAAGATCTCCGTCGCCGAAGTCCGCCTGGGCATGCACCTGCATCGCCTGGAGGGCGCCTGGATCGACCACCCGTTCTGGAAGACCCGGTTCACGCTCCGCTGCCCCGAGGACATGCAGCGCCTGCGCGACAGTGCGGTGCGGGCGGTGTGGATCGACACCTCGCTCGGCCTCGACGTGGCCGAGAACGGCGGGGTCAGGCCCGCACCGTCCAACATGGTCGCGGCCCCCGCCGCAGCGCGACCGCGCCACCCGCCGGCAGCGGCCGCGCCGGCCACCGACACGCTGGACGCCGAACTCGGCCGCGCGGCCGCGATCTGCAAGCGCAGCCGCGTGGCGGTGCTGTCGATGTTCAACGAGGCCCGCCTGGGCAAGGCGGTGGACGCCGAACGCTGCCTGCCGCTGGTCGGCGAGATCACCGAGTCGGTCCAGCGCAACCCGGGCGCGATGGTCAGCCTGGCGCGCCTGAAGACCAAGGACGATTACAGCTACATGCACTCGGTGGCGGTCTGCGCGCTGATGGTCGCGCTGGCGCGCCAGCTCGGGCGCAACGAGGACGAGTGTCGCGAGGCCGGCCTCGGCGGGCTGCTGCACGACCTCGGCAAGGCGATGATGCCGCTGCCGATCCTGAACAAGCCGGGCCGCCTGACCGACGAGGAGTACGCGGTCATCAGGACCCACCCCGAGCGTGGCCACCAGATGCTGGTCGAGGGCCAGGGCGCCAGCGCCGCAGCGCTGGAGATCTGCCTGCACCACCACGAGCGGCCGGACGGCAAGGGCTATCCGCATGCGCTGGCCGGCGACGAGGTCTCGGTGCTGGCGCGCATGGGCGCGATCTGCGACGTCTACGACGCGATCACCTCGAACCGGCCCTACAAGGCAGGATGGGATCCGGCCGAGTCGATCGCGACGATGGCCTCCTGGAAGGGCCAGTTCGACGACGAGATCTTCCAGGCTTTCGTGCGCAGTCTGGGCATCTATCCGACCGGCTCGCTGGTGCGCCTGGCCTCGGGCAAGCTGGCGATCGTCACCGCGCAGAACCCGGACTCGCTGGTCGCGCCGACGGTCAAGGTGTTCTTCTCGATCAAGTCGCAGATGCACGTGCGGCCGACGGTGATCGACCTCGCTCGCCCCGGATGCGCCGACCGCATCATCGGCCGCGAGTCGCCCGCGACGTGGGGCTTCCAGCAGATCGAGAACCTCTGGATCGACCCCGACGTGCTGCGCCGCTCAAAGTGAGTCCGGCCCGGCGGCCAAGTCGTCGAGGATCGGGCAGTCCGGCCGGTGGTCGCCGTGGCAGGCGTGCATCAGGTGCCGCAGCGAGCGCTGCATCGCCTGCATGCGCTCGATGCGCGCCTGCAGGTCGGCGACATGCCGCGACGCCAGCGCCTTGACCTCGGCGCTGGCGCGGTCGCTGTCGGCCCAGAGCTCGAGCAGGCTCTGGATCTCGTCGAGGCCGAAGCCGAGGTCGCGCGCCCGTCGGATGAAGCGCAGCGCGTGCAGCACGCGCTCGTCGTACTGCCGGTAGCCCGACGCCGTTCGCGGCACCTCGGGCAGCAGGCCCAGCGCCTCGTAGTGGCGGATCATCTTCGGCGTCACGCCGCTGGCCTTGGCGGCCTGGCCGATGTTCATGCCGCCTCCTTCGGCCGCCAGCGGCGCAGCAGCAGCGCGTTGCTCAGCACGCTGACGCTCGACAGCGCCATCGCAGCGCCGGCGAACACCGGGCTCAGGAAGCCGAGCGCGGCCAGCGGGATGCCGACCACGTTGTAGGCGAAGGCCCAGAACAGGTTCTGCCGCACCTTGCGCGTGACCGCACGCGACAGCTGCAGCGCCTCGTGCACGAGCGCCGGGTCGCCGCGCATCAGCGTCAGGCCGGCGCTTTCGATCGCGACGTCGGTGCCGGTGCTCATCGCCAGGCCGACGTCGGCCGCCGCCAGCGCCGGCGCGTCGTTGATGCCGTCGCCGACCATGGCGATGCGTTCGCCGGGCGCGAGCGAGCGCCGCAGTTCGGCGATGACCGCGGCCTTGTCGCCGGGCAGGACCTCGGCGCGCACCTCGTCGATGCCCAGCGCGCGGCCGACGGCCTCCGCGGCGCCGCGGTTGTCGCCGCTGACCAGCACGGTGCGCAGGCCCTCGTCGTGCAGCGCGCGGACCGCCGCCGCCGCGCCGGACTTGGGCTCGTCGCCGAAGGCGAGCAGGCCACGGACCTGCCAGGCGTCGCCCGGCCCGTCACCCCGTCCGCGCTCGAGCAGCCAGGACACGCTGCGGCCCTCGGCCTGCAGCGCGGCCGCCTCGTCGCCGAGCGCACCGGCATCGGCCTGCATCTCCTGCCGCCAGCGCGCGCTGCCCAGGCGCAGGCGGCGCTCGCCGAGGCGGCCCTCGACGCCGCGACCGGCTGCGGCCTGA
>CALJUI010000388.1 GCA_937975735.1 uncultured Rubrivivax sp. | reverse complement strand
TGATCATCGTGCTGTCGGTGATGAACGGCTTCCAGAAGGAGGTGCGCGACCGCATGCTCAGCGTGATCGCCCACGTCGAGGTCTTCGACGCGCGGGGCGAGGCCCTGGACGACTGGGCCCGCACCGCCGAACTGGCCCGCCGTGACCCGCAGGTGCGCGGCGCCGCGCCCTTCGTCGCGCGGCAGGCGCTGCTGGCGCGCGGCGACGACCTGCGCGGCGCGATCGTGCGCGGCATCGACCCCGCCGCCGAGGCCGAGGTCACGCCGCTGGCGGCGCAGCTCAGGGACGGCGCGTTCGGCCGGCTCGCGGCCGGCGAGTGGCACATCGTGCTCGGCTCAGAGCTCGCGCGGCTGCTCGGCGTGCAGGTCGGCGACCAGGTCACCATCGTCTCGCCGAGCGGCCAGGTCACGCCGGCCGGCGTGGTGCCGCGGCTGAAGCAGTTCACGCTGGTCGGCGCCTTCGACTCGGGCCACTACGAGTACGACAGCACGCTGGCGCTGATCCACCTCGACGACGCCGCGCGCCTGTTCCGCACCGGCGGCGCCACCGGCATCCAGCTGCGCCTGGCCGACGTGCACCAGGCGCGCGCGGTCGCGGCCCGGCTTGCGCAGGAGTTGCCCGCCGGCCTGGCCGTGCGCGACTGGACGCGCACCAACCGCAACTGGTTCGACGCGGTGCAGATCGAGAAGCGGCTGATGTTCATCATCCTGACGCTGATCGTCGCGGTGGCCGCGTTCAACCTCGTCTCGACGCTCGTGATGACGGTCACCGACAAGCGTGCCGACATCGCGATCCTGCGCACGCTCGGCGCGAGCCCGCGCTCGATCATGGGCATCTTCATGGTCCAGGGCGCGGCCAGCGGCGTGATCGGCACGCTGTCCGGCGTCGCGGGAGGGCTGCTGGTCGCGTTCAACATCGACGTCATCGTGCCGGCGATCGAGCGCGCGCTCGGCGTGGCCTTCCTGCCCGGCAGCATCTACCTGATCAGCCGCATGCCCAGCGAGCCGATGGCCAGCGACATCGTGCCGATCATCGTGATCGCCTTGCTGCTGGCCTTCGTCGCGACGCTGTACCCGAGCTGGCGCGCCAGCCGCGTGAACCCGGCCGAGGCATTGCGCTATGAGTGAGCCCGTGCTGCAGGCCGAGCAGCTGCACAAGCGCTTCCACGAAGGCGGCGCCGACGGGATCGACGTCACCGTGCTGCGCGGGCTGAGCCTGACCGTCGAGCGCGGCCAGACCCTGGCCGTGGTCGGCGCGTCGGGCTCGGGCAAGAGCACGCTGCTGCACCTGCTCGGCGGCCTGGACGCGCCGACGAAGGGCCGCGTGCTGCTGATGGGGCGCGACCTGGCCACGCTGTCGCCCGCCGAGCAGGGCCGTTGGCGCAACCGGCACCTCGGCTTCGTCTACCAGTTCCACCACCTGCTGCCCGAGTTCAGCGCGCTCGACAACGTCGCGATGCCGCTGCGCATCCGCCGCCAGACCGTCGGCGACGCGCGCGACGCGGCGCGGGCTGCGCTCGGCCAGGTCGGTCTGGCGGCACGGGTCGACCACCATCCGGCCCAGCTGTCCGGCGGCGAGCGCCAGCGCGTGGCGATCGCCCGCGCCCTCGTCACGAAGCCGGCCTGCGTGCTCGCCGACGAACCCACCGGCAACCTCGACCGCGGCACCGCGCATGGCGTGTTCGAGCTGATGCTCGGCCTGGCGCGCGAGCGCGGCACCGCCTTCGTCGTCGTGACCCACGACGAGACGCTGGCCGCCCAGTGCGGCGCGGTGCTGCGGCTGGCCGGCTGAGTGCACCGCAAGTCCCGCGGCGCACGCCGGATCGGTGCGCGCGGGACAATGTGCTCATGCACCTGCTGAACGCCGACCTGCACAGCCACTCCAACCTGTCGGACGGCACGCTGGACCCGGAGGCGCTGGCCGCGCGCGCGCACGCTGCCGGCGTCGAGCTCTGGTCGCTGACCGACCACGACGAGATCGGCGGCCAGGCGCGCGCGCGGGTCGCGGCGCTCGACCTCGGCCTGGCCTACCTGACCGGCACCGAGATCTCGGTCAGCTTCGCCGGCCAGACCGTGCACGTGCTGGGCTTCGGCTTCGACGAGGACGACCCCGACCTCGTCGCCGGCCTGGCCGCCACCCGCGGCGGCCGGATCGAGCGGGCGCGCGCGATGGCCGCCGAGCTGGCGCGGATCGGCATCCCCGACACCTTCGAGGGTGCGCTGCGCCACGTCGGCAACCCGGCGCTGGTGACGCGCGCGCACTTCGCGCGCCACCTCGTCGAGCGCGGCGTCTGCGCCGACATGCACGAGGTGTTCCGCCACTACCTGGCCGACGGCAAGCCCGGCCACGTGCCGCACCGCTGGGCCGGCCTGGGCGAGGCGGTGCGCTGGATCACCGGCGCCGGCGGCATGGCGGTGATCGCCCACCCGGCGCGCTATCGCTTCACGCCGACCGAGGAATACGCGCTGATCACCGAGTTCGTCGGCCACGGCGGGCGCGGCCTGGAGGTGGTCACCGGCAGCCACACGGTGGCCGAGCAGGTCGTCTATGCCGACGTCGCGCTCGAGTTCGACCTGCTCGCCTCGCGCGGCAGCGACTTCCATGCCCCCGGCGAGAGCCGCACCGAGCTCGGCGCACTGCCCGACCTGCCGGGCCGGCTGACGCCCGTGTGGACGGCCCTGGCCGGACGAATCCGCCGTGGCTGAGGCGCGCCACCCGCTGGTGGCGGTCGCGCTGACGATCGTGATGACCGGCATGTTCGCCGCGATGGACACGCTGGTGAGCCGGCTGGGCGCGCTGCTGTCGGTGCTGCTGCTGCTCGCCTGGCGCTACAGCACGCAGGCGCTGGTGATGGGCCTGTGGCTGGCGCGCGGCGGGCGCCGCCGCTTCTTCAGCCCGCGGCCGGGCTTCCAATTGCTGCGCGGCCTGCTGCTGCTGCTGACGAGCGCACTGTCCTTCGTCGCGCTGCAGCACCTCCCGGTGGCCGAGTTCACCTCGGTGATGCTGCTCGGACCGGTGTTCGTGACCATCCTCGCGGCGCTGGTGCTGAAGGAGCCGGTGTCGACGCTGCGCTGGGCGCTCGTCAGCGTCAGCCTCGCCGGCGCACTGATCGTGATCCGGCCCGGCAGCGGGCTGTTCGGCTGGGCCGTGCTGCTGCCGCTGGCCGGTGCGGCCTGCTACGCCTGCTTCCAGGTGCTGACCAGAAGGCTCGCGCTCGTCGAGGACGCCTACACCACGCACTTCTGGACCGGCGCGGTCGGCGCCGGCGTGCTGCTGCCGCTGCTGGCCGTCAGCGGCCTGCCGGTGCGCGACGCGCTGGTCGCGCTGCAGCCGCTGCAATGGACGGCGCTGGTGACGATCGGCCTGCTCGGCACCGCCGGTCACCTGCTGCTGGTGCTGGCCGCGCGGCTGGCGCCGACCTCAACGCTGATGCCCTTCATCTATACCCAGCTCGCGTTCGCGACGCTGTTCGGCTGGCTGCTGAACGGGCGCCTGCCCGACGGCTGGGGCTGGTTCGGCATGGCGGTGATCGGCGCCAGCGGGGTGGCGAGCGCCTGGCTCAACACCCGGCCAGCGCCGGCGGGCCGGCTCAGCTCCCGCAGCCCAGGGCCTTGATGCGGTCGTCGGCGGCCTTGGCCTGCAACAGGCCGTGGCCATACTGGTTGTCACGGCCGGTGGCGCCGAGGTCCTTCGCCGACTTGGTCAGCGAGGCGCGCAGCTGGCTCGCGCTGCAGCCCGGATTGCGGCTCCACACCAGTGCAGCGGCCGCCGCGACGTGCGGCGTGGTCATCGACGTGCCATCGAAGCAGGCGTAGTTCGACGGCCCGCCGGCCAGTGGCGCCATGCCGCAGACCGACGCGAGCGGCGCCGAGGTCTTCCACAGCGGGAGCATCGGCGCGAACGGCCACGTCGACCCCGGCGCGCACTTCTACAAGGTGGTCATGGTGCGCCACGACGGCACCGAGGCCGACGAGCGCGACCCGCACGCGTTCCACGTCGCGGCCTACGCCCGCGTCATCGGCCCCGGCACGGCCGACGTGGCCCGGTACGCCGTCACCGTCCCGGAAGGCGCGGGGCCGCTCCGCGTCGAGGCGCGTCTCCTGTGGCGCAAGTTCAACCGCGGCTACACCGAGTTCGTCTTCAAGGAGCGGGCGCTGAAGGTGCCCGACCTCCCGC
>CALJUI010000387.1 GCA_937975735.1 uncultured Rubrivivax sp. | reverse complement strand
CACGAGGTCGACGAGCGCTACACGACCACCGAAGCGATCGCCGACGGCGCGCGCGACGTCGACGCCGCCTCGGCCGCACTGATCCTCGACCAGTTCTTCAGGGACACCGCATGAACCTCTCGCTCGACGCCGAGGCGCTGTACCAGGACCTGCGCGAAGGCGTGCGCGGTCTGCTGGCGCCGGCGACCCGCCTGGTTGGCATCCGGTCGGGCGGCGCCTGGCTGGCCGAGCGGCTGCAGGCCGACCTGCAGCGCGACGGCGCGGCCGGCACGATCTCCAGCAGCCTGCACCGCGACGACTACCGGGCGCGCGGCCTGGTCGCCGGCGCCGATCCGACCGCGCTGCCCTTCGCGATCGACGACGCCGACCTGCTGCTGATCGACGACGTGCTCAACAGCGGCCGCACCGTGCGCGCGGTGCTCAACGAACTCTACGACTACGGCCGGCCGGCGCGCGTGAGGCTGGCGGTGCTGGTCGACCGCGGCGGGCGCGAGCTGCCGATCGAGGCCACCTTCGCCGCCGCCCGGATCAGCCTGCCATCGGCGCAGAAGCTGCGGCTGGCGCGTGCCGACGACGGCACGCTCAGTTTCGACATCGAGGAGCGACGCTAGTGCTCTCGCGCCGCAACCCCCAGCTGAACTCGAACGGCGAGCTGATCCACCTGCTGTCGATCGAGGGCCTGCCGCAGGCGATCCTGACCCAGATCCTCGACACCGCGGGCACCTTCCTCAGCGTCAACGACCGCGACGTGAAGAAGGTGCCGCTGTTGCGCGGCAAGAGCGTGTTCAACCTGTTCTTCGAGAACAGCACGCGCACCCGCACGACCTTCGAGATCGCCGCCAAGCGCCTGTCGGCCGACGTCATCAACCTCGACGTCGGGCGCAGCAGCACCAGCAAGGGCGAGAGCCTGCTCGACACGATCGCCAACCTGTCGGCGATGCATGCCGACATGTTCGTCGTGCGCCACTCCGAGAGCGGCGCGCCCTACCTGATCGCCCAGCACTGCGCGCCGCACGTGCGCGTGATCAATGCCGGCGACGGCCGCCACGCGCACCCGACACAGGGCCTGCTCGACATGTACACGATCCGCCACTACAAGCGCGACTTCCGCGACCTGACGGTGGCGGTGGTCGGCGACATCGTGCACTCGCGCGTCGCGCGCAGCGACATCCATGCGCTGACGACGCTGGGCGTGCCGGAGATCCGGGCGGTCGGACCGAAGACGCTGGTGCCCGGCGACCTGCGCGACATGGGCGTGCGCGTCTGCCACGACATGGCCGAGGGCATCCGCGGCGCCGACGTGATCATCATGCTGCGGCTGCAGAACGAGCGCATGAGCGGCGCGATGCTGCCCAGCGCCGGCGAGTTCTTCAAGAGCTTCGGCCTGACCGCCGACAAGCTCGCGCTGGCCAAGCCGGACGCGATCGTGATGCACCCCGGCCCGATCAACCGCGGCGTCGAGATCGCCAGCGAGGTCGCCGACGGCGCGCACAGCGTGATCCTGCCGCAGGTCACCTTCGGCATCGCGGTGCGCATGGCGGTGATGTCGATCACCGCGGGGAACCCGGCATGAACATCCTGATCCTCGGTGGCCGGGTCATCGACCCGGCCTCGGGCCGCGACGAGGTCGCCGACCTGGCGATCGCCAGCGGCCGCATCGTCTCGATCGGCGCGGCCGGCGACTTCCAGGCGGAGCGTCGCATCGACGCCGCCGGCTGCATCGTCGCGCCCGGCCTGATCGACCTCGCGGCGCGGCTGCGCGAGCCGGGCCACGAGCACGAAGGCATGCTCGAGAGCGAGCTCGCGGCGGCCGCCGCCGGCGGCGTCACCAGCCTGGTCTGCCCGCCCGACACCGACCCGCCGCTCGACGAACCCGGCCTCGTCGAGATGCTCAAGTTCCGCGCCCGCAAGTTGAGCCGCTGTCGCGTCTTTCCGCTCGGGGCGCTGACGCGCGGCCTCGGCGGCGAGGTGCTGACCGAGATGGCCGAGCTCGCCGAGGCCGGTTGCGTCGGCTACTCGCAGGCCGACCAGCCGGTCACCGACACGATGGTGCTGATGCGGGCGCTGCAGTACGCGTCGACCTACGGCCACACAGTCTGGTTGCGCCCGCTCGACCGCTGGCTGGGCCGCGGCGTCGCGGCCAGCGGCGCGGTGGCCACGAGGCTCGGGCTGGCCGGCGTGCCGGTGGCCGCCGAGACGATCGCGCTGGCGACGGTCTTCGAGCTGATGCGCGCCACCGGCGCCCGCGTGCATCTGTGCCGGCTGTCCAGTGCCGCCGGCGTCGAGCTGCTGCGCGCGGCAAAGGCCGAGGGTCTGCCCGTCAGCGCCGACGTCAGCATCAATTCGCTGCACCTGACCGACGTCGACATCGGCTACTTCAACGCGGCGATGCGCGTCGAGCCGCCGCTGCGCGGCATGCGCGACCGCGATGCGCTGCGCGCCGCGCTCGCCGACGGCACGATCGACGCGCTGGTCAGCGACCACATGCCGGTGGGCAGCGACGAGAAGACGCTGCCGTTCGCCGAGGCCACGCCTGGCGCCACCGGCCTGGAACTGCTGCTCGGACTGGCGCTGGCCTGGGGCGAGGGCGGACCGGGCCTGGTGCGCGCGCTCGAGGTCGTGACGATCGCGCCGGTGCGCGTGCTCGGCGGCGCGCTCGGCTCGCTCGCCGACAGCGCCGGCGCGCTGGTCGAAGGCGGCGTCGCCGACGTCTGCGTGTTCGACCCCGGCGCGCGCTGGGCGGTCGCGCCGACCACGCTGCGCAGCCAGGGCAAGCACACGCCCTTCGCGTTCGAGCACAGCGGCATGGAGCTGCCCGGCCGGGTGCGCGCGACCCTGGTCGCCGGCACCGTGGCCTTCGAGGCCGACCCGCGCTGATGCGCGCCGTGGTCGGCGGCTGGCGCCTGCTGCGCGCGGTGCTGCACGTATTGCACGGCGTCGCGGTGATGGCGCTGCGCTTCCCGTCGCTCGACCGGGCCGGCCGCCAGCGGCGCATCCAGTGGTGGTCGGCCGGCCTGCTGAAGGTGATGGGGCTCGACCTGCGGGTGACCGGCCGGCCGCGGCCGGGCGCGGCGCTGATCGTCGCCAACCACGTGTCATGGCTCGACATCGCCGCGATCCATGCGGTCGCGCCGCATGCGCGCTTCGTCTCCAAGGCCGACGTGCTGCGCTGGCCGCTGCTGGGCTGGCTGATCCGCGGCGCCGGCACGCTGTTCATCGAGCGCGAGCGCAAGCGCGACGCGCTGCGCGTCGTGCACCAGATCGCCGAGGCCCTTCGTGCGGGCGAGACGGTGGCGGTCTTCCCCGAAGGCACGACGAGCAATGGCCGCCAGCTGCTGCCCTTCCACGCCAACCTGCTGCAGGCGGCGATCGCCACCGAGACGCCGGTGCAGCCGGTGCTGCTGCGCTACGCCGAGGCCGGCGGGTCCTTCAGCGCCGCGGTCGAGTTCCTCGACGACACGACGCTGCTCGGCAGCGTCTGGCGCGTGGCCTGCGCGCGTGACCTGGTCGTGCACGTCGACCTGCTGCTCGGCGAGGGCAGCCGCCACGCCGACCGGCGCGCGCTGGCCGAACACCTGCGCCAGCAACTCGCCGACCGGCTCGCCGACGCCACGTCCGGTTAGAGTCCGGGCCATGGACAGCCCGATGCTGCACATCCGCCGGGTCGGCATCGACACCTGGCGCGAGAGCGTGGCCTACCTGCACCGCGACTGCCCGGTGGTGCGCGCGGCGGGCTTCCAGGCGCTGGCCAAGGTGACGGTGCACGCCAACGGCACGACGATCGCGGCGGTGCTCAACGTCGTCGACGACGAGCGCATCGTCGCACCCTGCGATCTCGGGCTCAGCGAGGACGCCTTCGCCCGGCTGGCCATCCCCGAGGGCCATGCGGCAACGATCGAGCACGCGGAGCCGCCGCCGTCGATCGCCGCTTTGCACCGCAAGATCGGCGGGGAACGCCTGTCGCGCGCCGACCTGATGGCGATCGTGCGCGACATCGCCGACGCGCGCTACTCGAAGATCGAGCTCGCGGCCTTCGTCGTGGCGACCAACCAGTTCGAGCTCGACCGCGACGAGGTGCTGCACCTGACGCAGGCGATGATCGCGGTCGGCCACCGCATCGACTGGCACCACGACGTCGGCGCCGGCCCGGTGGTCGACAAGCACTGCATCGGCGGGATCCCCGGCAATCGCACCTCGATGCTGGTGGTGCCGATCGTCGCCGCGCACGGCCTGTGGTGCCCGAAGACCTCGTCGCGGGCGATCACCTCGCCGGCCGGCACCGCCGACACGATGGAGGTGCTGGCGCGCGTCGAGCTGCCGATCCACCGCCTGACGCAGATCGTGCGCGCCACGCGCGGCTGCCTGGCCTGGGGTGGCACCGCCGGGCTGAGCCCGGCCGACGACGTGCTGATCTCGGTCGAGCGGCCGCTGGCGATCGATTCGCCGGGGCAGATGGTCGCGTCGATCCTGTCGAAGAAGGTCGCCGCCGGGTCGACCCACCTGGTGCTCGACATCCCGGTCGGCCCGAGCGCGAAGGTGCGCTCGATGGTCGACGCGCAGCGGCTGAAGAAGCTGTTCGAGTACGTCGCCGGCCACCTCGGGCTGACCCTGGAGGTGATGATCACCGACGGCCGCCAGCCGATCGGCCGCGGCATCGGCCCGGTGCTCGAGGCGCGCGACGTGATGCAGGTGCTCGAGAACCACCCGCAGGCGCCGCAGGACCTGCGCCAGAAGGCGCTGCTCCTGGCGGGGCGGATGATCGAGTTCGACGTCGACGTGCGCGGCGGCGACGGCTGGCGCATCGCGCGCGACATCCTCGAGTCGGGCCGCGCGCTGGCGCGGATGAACCAGATCATCGACGCGCAGGGCCGGCGCACCGACTCGCCGGCGCTGGGCCCGCTGACGCACGAGGTGGTCGCGGATCGCGATGGCGTCGTCGTCGCGGTGGACAACCTCAGCATGGCGCGCATCGCGCGGCTGGCCGGCGCGCCGCAGGTGCCCGGTGCCGGCGTCGACCTGCTCAAGCAGCTCGGCGACCCGGTGCGCGCCGGCGAGCCGATCTACCGGCTGCACGCGCGCTACGAGGCCGATCTCGGCTTCGCGCGCCAGCAGGCCGATGCCCATCGCAGCCACACCATCGGCGCGGCCTCGGAGATGCCGCATGCCTTCGTTCGCGAACAGGCGGCGTTGAATTGAGCATGCTGCTGCACTTCGACGACGAGGCGCCGCTGGCGCAGGCGCTGGCCCGCGAGCTCGGCCTGCGCGCGACGGCGATTGCCTGCCACCGATTCCCGGACGGCGAGTTCAGACTGACGCTGCCGGCCGCACCGGGCGAGCGCGTGCTGCTGCTGCGCGGCTTGCACCGGCCCAATCAGAAGCTGGCGCAGCTGCTGCTGTGCGCGCCGGCGCTGCGCGATGCCGGCGTCGCGGCGCTGACGCTGATCGCGCCCTACCTGGCCTACATGCGGCAGGACATCGCCTTCGCGCCCGGCGAGGTGGTCAGCCAGCGACAGCTCGGCCGCGCACTGGCCGCGTGGTTCGACGCGGTGGTGACGATCGATCCGCACCTGCACCGCGTTGCCAGCCTGGACGAGGTGTTGCCCGGGCGCCGCGGCGTGGCCGTCTCGGCGGCGGGGCTGATCGGCGACTTCGTCGCCGCCCGCCTGCCGGAGGCCCTGCTGCTCGGGCCCGACGAGGAGGCCGGCCAGTGGGTGCGGGCGGCGGCCGCGCCGCACGGGCTGGACCACGGCGTGTGCCACAAGCGACGCCACGGCGACCACGAGGTCGAGGTCGCCTTGCCGGACCTGGCGTTCGGCGGCCGGGCGGTGGTGCTGGTCGACGACGTCGCGAGCACCGGCCGGACCCTGGTCGCGGCGGCGCGCGCGGCGCTGGCCGCCGGCGCGGCCAGCGTCGACGTGGCGGTGACGCACGCCTTGTTCGTCGACGACGCCTGGGCGCAGGTGTGCGCCGCCGGCGTGCGCGGGATCTGGAGCACCGACAGCGTGCCGCACGCCAGCAACACGATCGGCGTCGCGCCGCTGCTCGCCGCGGCGGTTCAGGCCTTGCCTTGATTTGCGACGGCGGCGGCGGCGCGCGCCGCCGCTTCCGGGTCGCCGAGGTAGCGCCGCGAAATCGGCTTCAGCGCATCGTCGAGCTCGTAGACCAGCGGGATGCCGTTCGGGATGTTGACGCCGACGATGTCGTGGTCGCTGATGCCGTCGAGCATCTTCACGATGGCGCGGATGCTGTTGCCGTGCGCGGCGATCAGCAGCCGCTGGCCGTCGCGGATGGCCGGCGCCAGCGTGCCGTCCCACAGCGGCAGCACGCGCGCGACCGTGTCCTTCAGGCATTCGGTCAGTGGCACCTCGCCCGGCGCCAGGCCGGCGTAGCGGGGGTCGCTGCGCTCGCCGCGCGGGTCCGACGGCGTCAGCGGCGGCGGTGGCGTGTCGTAGCTGCGGCGCCAGACCAGCACCTGCTCGTCGCCGTACTCGCGCGCCATGTCGGCCTTGTTCAGGCCCTGCAGCGCGCCGTAGTGGCGCTCGTTCAGCCGCCAGTGGTTGTGCACCGGCAGCCAGGTGCGCTCGAGCGTGTCCAGGCCGTGCCACAGGGTCCAGATCGCGCGCTGCAGCACCGAGGTGTGGGCGACGTCGAACTCGAAGCCGCCTTCCTTGAGCAGCCGCCCGGCCTGGCGCGCCTGCTCGACGCCGGTGGCGGTCAGCGGCACGTCGGTCCAGCCGGTGAAGCGGTTTTCGAGGTTCCAGGTGGACTCGCCGTGGCGGATCAGGACAAGCGTGTGCATGGGGGTGAATTCTATAATCCGACCCTTCGCTGCCAGCCGACCCTGCCGTGGACTTCCTGACCGAGAACGCGCTCCTGATCCTGCTCGCCCTGACCTCGGGCGGCATGCTGCTGTGGCAGTCCTTCGGCGGGGCCAACGCCGCCGGCGGCGGCAAGATCTCGGCGTCCGAGGCGGTGCGGCTGATCAACCGCGAGAAGGCGGTGCTGGTCGACGTCGGCGAGCCGGCCGAGTTCGACGCCGGGCATGCGGTCGGCGCGCGCAACGTGCCCTTCGGCACGCTCGAGAACGCCAAGGGCCTGCCCGGCAACAAGACGCTGCCGGTGGTGCTGGTCTGCCCGAGCGGGGCACGCGCCGGCCGCGCCGCGGCGCTGCTGCGCAAACAAGGCTACGAGCGGCCGCTGGTGCTGGCCGGCGGCATGCGCGCCTGGCGAGACGCCAGCCTGCCGGTCGAGAAGACCGGCGGGTCGAGAAGACCGGCTGATCCGCCCGCGTCGGCAAGGGCTTGCGCCTTGCGGGACAATTCGCCGATGAGCTCCACCGTCAAGATGTACACCACCGCGGTCTGCCCGTTCTGCGTGCGTGCCAAGGCGCTGCTTCAGCAGCGCGGCGTGGCGCAGATCGAGGAAATCCGCATCGACCTCGACGCCGATGCGCGCGAGCGCATGATGCAGGCCACCGGCCGCCGCACCGTGCCGCAGATCTTCATCGGCGACACCCATGTCGGCGGCTGCGACGACCTGATCGCGCTGGACCAGCGCGGCGGCCTGCTGCCGCTGCTCGCCGGCGCGTGAATCCGCGCGGGCGATAATCCGCCTTCGACCCGCGCGGTGCGCCACCGCGCGGCGTGTCTCCACCGGAATCCCACATCATGGCCGAAGAGCAGACCCCCATCTTCCAGATCCAGCGCATGTACCTGAAGGACCTGTCGCTGGAGCAACCGAACTCGCCGCAGATCCTGCTCGAGCAGGAGCAGCCGCAGGTCGACATCAACCTGGCGATGAACGCCGATTCGGTCGCCGACGGCATCTTCGAGGTCTCGGTCACGGCCACCGTGACCGCCAAGGTCAAGGACAAGACGCTGTTCCTTGTCGAGGCCAAGCAGGCCGGCATCTTCGAGATCCGCCACATCCCCGACGACCAGATGCAGGGCATCATCGGCATCGTCTGCCCGCAGATGGTCTACCCCTACCTGCGCGCGATCGTCTCCGACGTCTGCACCCGGGCCGGCTTCCCGCCGATCCTGCTCACCGAGGTCAACTTCCAGGCCATGTTCGAGGCCCAGCAGCAGCAGGCCGCGGCCGCGCAGCAGGGCAACGGCTCGCGCATCATCACCTCGCCGAACTGAGCGCCATGAAGCTCGCCGTGCTCGGGGCCGGGGCCTGGGGCACGGCGATCGCGGTCGCCGCCAGCGCGCGCCAGCCGACGCTGCTGTGGGCGCGCGACGCCGTGCAGGTCGCGCGGATGGCGGCCAGCGGCCGCAACCAGCGCTACCTGCCCGACGCACCGCTGCCGCCGGCGCTGCGCATCAGCGCCGACCTCGACGAGGCACTGGCGCACGCGCGCGACGGCCTGCTGATCATCGCCACGCCGATGAATGCGCTGCGCGAGATGCTCGCGGCGCTGCCGCCGGCGCAGCCGGCGATGTGGCTGTGCAAGGGCTTCGAGCAGGGCAGCGGCGCGCTCGGTCACGAGCTGGCGCAGTCGCTGCGCCCCGGCGTGCCCTGCGGCGTGCTGTCCGGCCCGAGCTTCGCGATCGAGGTCGCGCGCGGCCATCCGACCGCGCGCGTCGCGGCCAGCGAGGAGCCGGCGCTGGCGCGGGCCGCGGTCGATGCATTGCACGGCGAGTCGCTGCGCATCTACACCTCGACCGACGTGGTCGGCGTCGAGGTCGGCGGCGCGGTGAAGAACGTGCTGGCGATCGCCACCGGCATCGGCGACGGCATGCCGCAGCCCGGGCTGAACGCGCGCGCGGCGCTGATCACCCGCGGCCTGGCCGAGATGACGCGGCTGGGCGCGGCGCTCGGCGCGCGCGCCGACACCTTCATGGGCCTGTCCGGCCTGGGCGACCTCGTGCTCACCGCGACCGGCGAGCTGTCGCGCAACCGCCGCGTCGGCCAGCTGCTGGCGCGCGGCCTGCAGCTGCCGCAGATCCTGCGCGAACTGGGCCATGTCGCCGAGGGCGTGTACAGCGCGGCGACGGTGCTGTCCAGGGCGCGCGCGCTCGGCGTCGAGATGCCGATCGCCGAGGCGGTGGTCGAGGTGCTGGAGGGCCGCCTCGCGCCCGATCGTGCGTTGGCCCGGCTGATGGGTCGGCAGTCGCGCGCCGAAGGCTGAGGTCTCAAGCGCTGCCGGCGTAGTCGAGCTGGCGCCAAGCGTCGAACACCGCCACCGCGACCGCGTTGCTCAGGTTCAGGCTGCGCTGGCCCGGGCGCATCGGCAGGCGCACCAGTTGCCCGGGCGGCCAGGCCGCGCGCATCGCTGCCGGCAGCCCGCTCGATTCGCTGCCGAACACCAGCCAGTCACCGGCCTGCCAGCGCATGTCGGCCAGGCTCCGCGATCCGCGCGTGGTGAAGGCGAAGCAGCGTGCCGGCTCGGGACGCTCGCTGGCCAGCAAGGCGGCCCAGTCGGCGTGCCGGCGCACCGGCGCGAACTCGTGGTAGTCGAGCCCGGCCCGGCGCAGCAGCTTGTCGTCCATCGAGAAGCCGAGAGGCTCGACGAGGTGCAGGTGGCAGCCGGTGTTGGCGGCCAGGCGGATCACGTTGCCGGTGTTCGGCGGGATCTCCGGCGCGACGAGGACGAGATGGAACATGGCGGGCAACGGCGATCAGGGCGTGCGGGCGATCACCCAGACCTGCACCGCCGCGGCGCCGGCGCCGAGCAGCGCGTTCGCCGCGGCAGCCGCGGTGGCGCCGGTGGTCAGCACGTCGTCGATCACCGCGATGCGCTCGCCGCCCACCGCAGCGCCGGGCGCGACGATGAAGGCCCCGCGCATCGCGCGTTGGCGCTGGTGGCGGTCCAGCCCGGCCTGCGGTGCGCCGTCGATCGGCCGTTGCAGCACGCCGGCGTCGGCCCGACGGCCGAAGCGACGGGCGATCCGCCGTGCCAGCTCCCAGGCCTGGTTGTAGCCGCGCTCGCGCAGTCGCCTCGGCGCCAGCGGCACCGGCACGATCCGGTCGGGCCAGGCCGCGGCGTCGCCCAGTGCGTCGCCCAGCGGCGCGGCCAGCGCGGCGGCGAGCTCGACGCGACCATGGAACTTGAAGTCGGCGATCAGCCGATCCCAGGGGAAGCCGTAGTCGGCGACGCAGACCGCGCGCTCGTACGGCGGCGGTTCGGTCTGGCAGGCGCCGCACAGCCTCTGGCCCGACGCCAGCGGCAGCGCGCAGCGCGTGCAGCGCGGGATCGGGCGGGCATGCTGCGCGCGGCAGTCGTCGCACACCGCGCGTTCGGCCCAGCATCGGCAGACCTCGCACTGGCCGGGCGGCCGCCACCGGGCGAGCAGGGAGTCGGACGCGGACACTGCGTCAATATACTGGGCCGATGAGCGATGCCCCGCCGGCCCTCCGGTCGACCCGGCGCCCGGTGGACCCGAGTGCGTTGGCACGCGTGCGTCGCCGATTCGCCGCGGCGCGGACACCGCCCTGGCTGCACCGGGAGGTCGCGCGCCGCATGGCCGAGCGGCTGCCGGTCATCGTCAAGCAGCCGGACACCTTGATCGACTGGTGGGCGCAGGCGGGCGCGGGCGCCGATGCGCTGGCTGCGGCGTACCCGCGCGCCCAGCGCTGGGCGGTCGACCCGGAGCCGTTCGGCGCGTCCCCGCGTCGGCGCTGGTGGCGCCCGGCGCCGCCGCCGCCGATGCGCCCGCAGGACGTGCCGGTGGGTCGGGCACAGCTGCTGTGGGCGAACATGATGCTGCACTGGGTCGACGACACGCAGGCCGAGATGCAGCGCTGGCACGCGCTGATTCAGGAGGGCGGCTTCCTGATGTTCTCGACGCTCGGCCCGGGCACGCTGGATGCGCTGCGCACGCTGTACGCCGATGCCGGCTGGCCGGTCCCGCACGCCGACTTCGTCGACATGCACGACCTCGGCGACATGCTCGTGCACGCCGGCTTCGCCGACCCGGTGATGGACCAGGAGACACTGACCCTGCACTGGGCCGACCCCGAGGCGCTGCTGCGCGAACTGCGCACGCTCGGCGGCAACGTCGACCATCGCCGATTCGCCGGCTTGCGCACGCCGCGCTGGCTCGCCGACCTGCAGCAGCGACTGGCGGTGCTGTCGCCGGCGCGGCCGGCACTGCGCTTCGAGGTGGTCTACGGCCACGCATTCCGCCCCCCCGATCGGATCAGGGTGGCTGCGCAAACCGAGGTCGGCCTCGAGACCATGCGGTCTATACTGCGCAGCGGTCGGGAAAGCTGACCGTCCTCAAGCTTCGCATAGAATTCGCAGGGACTGATATTCCTCGGTCCCTCAGCCTTCGGTGAACGATCCGCCTGGTTGAACACCGATCAGACGACGAACCGGCATCGCCTGCTGTCAACATGACCACCGCCATCGCTTCGAGCCCCTGGGCCGCGCCGGTCCCGCCTTCACCGCTGCGTGGCTGGCGGCTGGCACGGGGGGTCGAACTGCCGGGTGCCGACGGCGACGTCGCCGGGTTGCGCTGGGTGCTGGCGCGCAACTGCTCGATCGCGCCGCGGCAACTGCTCGGGGTCTACCTGTCGTTGTGCGCGCTGTCGTTCACGGTGGCGGCCGGCTTCTGGTGGCACGGTGCCCCGGTGGTGATGGCCTTCGCGGGCATCGAGTTGCTGCTGGTCGGGGTGGCGATGCTGGTCTACGCGCGCCACGCCGGTGACCGCGAGACGGTCACGGTGGCCGAGCGGGCGGTCGAGGTCGAGCAGTGTTTCGGCACCCAGGTGCACCGGGCGGCATTTCGCGCCGAGTGGGTCCGGGTCGAGCCGGCGCGGGCGCAGGGCTCGCTGGTGGAACTGGCCGGGCAGGGGCAGCGCGTGCAGGTGGGGCGTTTCCTTCGGCCCGAGCAGCGGCCGGTGCTGGCGCAGGAACTCAGACGTGCGCTGCGGCGCGCGCAGGCCGGGTGGCCGGCACAGGAATCTGAACTGGAAGTGCAACGATGACGATGAAGACGATCAAGGGCCCCTCGGCACTGAAGGGCCTGTTCGGCGCGGCCGCGCTGGCGGCGCTGCCGTCTCTGGCCTGGGCGGTCAACGACCTGCCCGGTGGCCCGAAGGTCAACCAGCTCGATCTGCACGCGCCCGCGTCTCAGATCGCGGCCCAGCAGCAGTGGCTTCACAACGTGATGCTGGTGATCTGCCTGGTGATCTTCGTCGCCGTTTTCGGCGTGATGTTCTATTCGATCCTCAAGCACCGAAAGTCGGTCGGCCACAAGGCGGCCAACTTCCACGAGAGCGTGGCGGTCGAGATCGCCTGGACCGTGGTGCCGCTGCTGATCGTCATCGCGATGGGCGCGATGGCCACGCGCACCGTCGTCGCGATGAAGGACACGACCAACGCCGACCTGACGATCAAGGCCACCGGCTACCAGTGGAAGTGGGGCTACGACTACCTCAAGGGCGAGGGCGAGGGCATCGCCTTCCTGTCGACGCTGGACAACGCCCACCGCGAGCTGTCCAACAGCGGCAAGCCGGCCGGCGACAACTACCTGCTGCAGGTCGACAATCCGCTCGTCGTGCCGGTCGACAAGAAGGTGCGCATCGTCACCACCGCCAACGACGTGATCCACGCCTGGATGGTGCCGTCGCTGGGTGTGAAGCAGGACGCGATCCCCGGCTTCGTGCGCGACACCTGGTTCCGCGCCGACCGCACCGGCGACTACTACGGCCAGTGCGCCGAGCTCTGCGGCAAGGAGCACGCCTACATGCCGATCCACGTCCGCGTGCTGTCGCAGCCCGACTACGCCGCCTGGGTGCAGGGCAAGCTGGCCGAGATGAAGGCGCTGGCCGACGACCCGAGCAAGGTCTGGGCGCTCGAGGACCTGGTCGCCCGCGGCGAGAAGGTCTATCAGGCCAACTGCGCGGCCTGTCACCAAGCCAACGGCAAGGGCGCCGGCCCGATCAAGGCGCTGGACGGCAGCGCGCTGGTGCTGGGCGACCCGGCCGGCCAGATCAACATCCTGCTCAATGGCGCCGCCAACGGCGCGATGCCGGCCTGGCGCCAGCTCTCGGACACCGAGATCGCGGCCGTGATCACCTACACCAAGAATTCGTGGAGCAACAAGACGGGCAAGCTGGTGCAGCCGTCCGAGATCGTTGCTGCCCGCAAGTAAACGCAGTTCCAGGAGATCCCCGATGAGTGCAGTTCTCGACCATCACGGCGACCACGCGCACGACCACGCGCATGATCACGGTCATCCGCACGGCTGGCGTCGCTGGCTGTTCGCGACGAACCACAAGGACATCGGCACGATGTACCTGCTGTTCTCGTTCGCGATGCTGATGGTCGGCGGCGTGCTTGCGCTGGGCATCCGCGCCGAGCTGTTCCAGCCCGGCCTGCAGTACGTGAACCCGGAGCTGTTCAACCAGCTCACCACGATGCACGGCCTGATCATGGTCTTCGGCGCCATCATGCCGGCCTTCGTCGGCTTCGCGAACTGGATGATCCCGCTGCAGATCGGCGCCGCGGACATGGCCTTCGCGCGCATGAACAACCTCAGCTTCTGGCTGCTGATCCCGGCCGCGCTGATGCTGGTGGGCTCGTTCTTCATGCCCGGCGGCGCGCCGGCCGCGGGCTGGACGCTCTACGCGCCGCTGACGCTGCAGATGGGCCCGTCGATGGACGCCGGCATCTTCGCGATGCACATCATGGGCGCGTCGTCGATCATGGGCTCGATCAACATCATCGTCACGATCCTGAACATGCGCGCCCCCGGCATGACGCTGATGAAGATGCCGCTGTTCTGCTGGACCTGGCTGATCACCGCCTACCTGCTGATCGCCGTGATGCCGGTGCTGGCCGGCGCGATCACGATGACGCTCACCGACCGCCACTTCGGCACCAGCTTCTTCAACCCCGCCGGCGGCGGCGACCCGGTGATGTACCAGCACATCTTCTGGTTCTTCGGCCACCCCGAGGTCTACATCATGATCCTGCCGGCGTTCGGCATCGTCAGCGCCATCGTGCCGGCCTTCGCGCGCAAGCCGCTGTTCGGCTACGCGTCGATGGTGTACGCGACGGCGTCGATCGCGATCCTGTCGTTCATCGTCTGGGCGCACCACATGTACACGACGGGCATGCCGGTCACCGGGCAGCTGTTCTTCATGTACGCGACGATGCTGATCGCGGTGCCCACCGGTGTGAAGATCTTCAACTGGCTGGCCACGATGTGGAAGGGCGAGATGACCTTCGAGG
>CALJUI010000386.1 GCA_937975735.1 uncultured Rubrivivax sp. | reverse complement strand
GGTGCGCGCCCGGGGCCTGGCCTGGCACGATATCCGGCCCGAGGACTTCCCGGTGGCGCACCATCACCAGTCGCGCATCCTGTCGCTGCCGATCTTCCCCGAGATCAGCGAGGCGCAGATGGACTGTGTCGAGAGCGCACTGCGCGAGTTCGCATCATGAATCTGACTGGCAAGAAGGTCCTCGTCACGGGTGCGGATGGTTTCATCGGGTCGCACCTGACCGAGCACCTCGTCCGCGCTGGTCACGACGTTCGCGCATTCGTGCTCTACAACAGTTTCAACTCCTGGGGCTGGCTCGACGACAGCGACGAGGCCGTCAAGGCCTCGCTCGACGTCTTCACAGGCGACATCCGCGACCCGCACGGTGTGCGAACGGCGATGCAAGGCTGCGACGTCGTGCTGCACCTGGCCGCGCTGATCGCCATCCCCTACTCTTACCACTCGCCCGACACCTATGTGGACACCAACGTCAAGGGCACGCTGAACGTCGTGCAGGCGGCGCGTGACCTCGGTGTCGAGCGTGTCGTCCACACCTCGACCAGCGAGGTCTATGGCACCGCGCGCTTCGTACCGATCACCGAGGAGCATCCGCTTCAGGGCCAGTCGCCCTATTCGGCAAGCAAGATCGGCGCCGACCAGATCGCCACCAGCTTCCACCTGTCCTTCGGCACGCCGGTGGCGGTTATCCGCCCCTTCAACACCTACGGCCCGCGCCAATCCGCGCGCGCCGTGATCCCGACCATCATCACGCAGATCGCCTCGGGCGCGCGCCAGATACGTCTCGGCGCGACCCATCCGACGCGCGACTTCAACTACGTGCGGGACACCGTGCGTGGCTTCGTTGCCGTTGCCGAGAGCGACGCCGCGGTCGGTCAGGTGGTCAATGTCGGCAGCAACTACGAGATCTCGATCGGCGATACGGCGCGACTGATCGCCAGACTGATGGCGCGCGAGGTCGAATTCGTCAGCGACGAGGAACGCCTGCGTCCGGCCGGCAGCGAAGTCGAGCGCCTATGGGCCGACAACCGCAAGGCCCTCGAGACCGCAGGTTGGAAGCCCGAATTCGACGGCCTTGCCGGCCTCGAGCGCGGGCTTCGCGAGACGATCGACTGGTTTGGCGATCCGGTCAACCTCGGCCGCTACAAAGCCGGCCGCTACAACATCTGAGTCGAAGCGATGAACGCGCCACCGCACGCGCTCGACCCGATCACCGCCGCGCTCGGCGCCGTGCGCGACGTGCTCGGCGATCGCCGTGCGGCCCTGCACGAACCCGAGTTCCGCGGCCAGGAGCGCGCCTACATTGTTGACTGCATCGACACCGGCTGGGTGTCCTCGGTCGGCGCCTACGTCGACCGCTTCGAGCGAATGTTGTGCGACACCACTGGTGCAGCGCATGCCGTCGCCACCGCCAACGGCACCGCGGCCCTGCACACCTGCCTGCTGCTCGCCGGTGTGCGCGCGGGCGACGAGGTGCTGATGCCGGCGCTGACCTTCATCGCCACCGCCAATGCCGTGTCCTACGTCCAGGCGACGCCCCACTTCGTCGACTCCGAGCCGGTCTCGCTCGGCGTCGATGCGCAGGCCTTGGAAGCCTACCTGCGCGACGCCGCCGAGCTGCGCGGCGACGCTTGCTTCAACCGGCGCAGCGGGGCGCGAATCAGCGCGCTCGTTGTCATGCATGTCTTCGGCCACCCTTGTGACCTTGACGCGCTCGACGAAGTGGCGCAGCGCTGGCGCCTCGTGCTCGTCGAGGACGCCGCCGAGTCGCTCGGCGCCAGCTACAAGGGGCGCCACACCGGCAATGTCGGCCGTCTGGCGGCGCTCAGCTTCAATGGCAACAAGGTCGTCACCACTGGTGGCGGCGGGGCCGTGCTTTGCAACGATGCCGCGCTCGGCGCGCGTGCCAAGCACCTGACGACGACCGCGCGACTGCCGCACCGCTGGAGCTTCCTGCACGACGAGGTTGGCTACAACTACCGCCTGCCGAACCTCAATGCCGCCCTCGGCTGCGCCCAGCTGGAGCGCCTTGGCGATTTGATCGAGCGCAAGCGCCGCCTCGCCCGTCGCTATCGCGATGCCTTCGTCGGGGTCGCCGGCATGCAGCTGCTCGACGAGCCGCCGCAAACGCAATCGAACTTCTGGCTCAACGCCGTCGTGCTCGACCCGGGGCTGGCGGCGCGCCGCGACGATCTGCTGGCCGCGCTCAACGACGCCGGCTACATGTCGCGACCGCTGTGGACATTGATGCACCGCCTGCCGATGTACGCCACCTGCCCGCGCATGCCCTTGACGGTCGCGGAATCGCTCGAGGCGCGGGTGGTCAACCTCCCCAGCAGCGCGGCCCTAGCCGACTGAACACCGATGACGAATCGGGAGCGCATCTGCGTCGTCACTGGCAGCCGAGCCGAGTACGGCCTGCTGTACTGGGTGCTGCACGACCTGCGCGCCGACCCTGCGTTCGAGCTCCAGCTGGTCGTCACGGGCTCGCACTTGAGCGACGCGCACGGTGGGACGGTAGAAGTGATTGAGGCGGATGGATTCGACATCGACCGTCGCGTTGCGATTCCGCTCGACGACGACAGCGCCGCAGGCGTGGCTCGAGCCACGGGCCTGGCACTGATCGGCCTATCGCAGGCCTTCGCGGCGCTCGAGCCGGATCTCGTCCTCGTGCTCGGCGACCGCTACGAGATCCTGGCCGCCGCCACTGCTGCGTTACTGCACCGCATCCCGCTCGCCCACATCGCCGGCGGCGACATCACCGAAGGCGCGATCGACGAGTCGATGCGCCACGCGATCACCAAGATGGCGCATCTGCACCTGGTGACGAACGAGGAGGCGGCGGGGCGCGTGCGTCAGATGGGCGAGGACCCCGCGCGCGTCATCGTCGTTGGCAGCCCTGGTCTGGACCAGTTGCGGCGAACACCACTGCTCGACCGCGACGAACTCGAGCGCGCGCTCGGCTCGCCATTGGGCCGGCGCAACCTGCTCGTCACCTTCCACCCCGTCACGCTGGCCGCCGACGACGGTATGTCGCAGTTCGAAGCCCTGCTCGCCGCGCTGGCGGCCACCGACACAGACACCTCGCTCTGGATCACGCGCCCCAACGCCGACACCGGCGGCCGTGCAATCTCGGCCCGGCTCGACGCTTTCGCCGCCGCCCATGCGACGCGCGTGCGCGTGTTCGACTCGCTCGGCCAGCGTCGCTACCTTAGCCTGATGGCGTACGCGAACGCCGTCGTGGGCAACTCCTCCAGCGGTCTGTACGAGGCTCCGTCGCTGCAGGTGCCGACGGTGAATATCGGCGAGCGCCAGCATGGGCGCCTGGCCGCCGACTCGGTGCTGCACTGCGCACCCGAGCGCGAGGCGATCACGGCAGCGCTATCGCGTGCCTACACGCTCGACTGCCGTGGCACCGTCAACCCCTACGGCGACGGCCGCAGCGCCGCGCGCATCATCGACGCGCTACGCGCGCGGCCGCCGCGCGCCGCGCTGCTGCGCAAGCCCTTCCACGATACGCGCACGGAGGCGGCCCGATGAGCTCACCCTGCCTGTTCATTGCCGAGGCCGGCGTCAACCACAACGGCTCGCTCGAGCGTGCGCTCGCGCTCGTCGATGCCGCCGCCGACGCCGGCGCCGACGTCGTCAAGTTCCAGACCTTCGACGCGGCCAAGCTCGTCACCGCGCAGGCCCGCAAGGCCGACTACCAGGCCGTCAACACCGGCGAGGCCGGCGGCCAGCTCGAAATGCTGCGCCAGCTCGAACTGACCGTGGCCGACCACCATGCCCTCCTCGACCGCTGCCACAAACGTGGCATCCGATTCATGTCGACCGCCTTCGACGCCGGCAGCCTGGCCTTCCTAGCCACGCTGGATATGCCAGCGATCAAGATCCCGTCCGGCGACATCACGCACGCGCCGATGCTGCTGCAGGCAGCGCGTCTGGGACGACCGCTGATCGTCTCCACCGGCATGAGCACACTGGCCGACGTCGAATGCGCGCTCGGCGTCATCGCCTTTGCGCTGACCCGTGACGGCGCGCCATCCGGGCGCGCCGACTTCGACGCCGCGCTGTGCAGCTCGCAGGGGCGACACGCTCTTCGCAGCAAGGTGACGCTGCTGCACTGCGTGACGCAGTACCCCGCGCCACCGGAGTCCGTCAACCTGCGCGCGATGGACACGCTGGCCCAGGCCTTCGGCCTGCCGGTCGGATACTCCGACCATACGTTGGGCAGCGCCGTCGCGCTTGCGGCGGTGGCACGTGGCGCGACGGTGATCGAAAAGCACTTTACTCTCGACCGCAGCCTGCCCGGGCCAGACCATGCCGCGTCACTCGAGCCCACCGAGCTCAAGCAGCTCGTGGCCGACATCCGCGTCGTCGTTCGCGCACTGGGCAGCGTCTACAAGGCACCAGCGGCGGCCGAGATCGGCAACCGAGAGGTCGCGCGCCGCAGCATCGTTGCCGCGCGCCCGATCGCCCGCGGCGACGCCTTCACCCTGGACGCCCTGGACTTCAAGCGCCCCGGCAGCGGCATCACGCCCGCGGCCTGCTGGGACCTGCTCGGAAGGCCGGCCCAGCGCGACTACGCCAGCGACGAACAGATCGAGCCATGAGCCCTCCGGACATCATCGTGGTCGGCGCCGGAGGGCATGCGGCCGTCGTGGCCGATGCCGTTCAGGCTTCGGGCCGCAGGGTGCGTGGCTTCGTCGACACCGACCGAGCACGACACGGCGGAACCGTGATCGGCCTGCCGGTGCTCGGTGACGACGGCGCACTTGGCCACCTCGACAAGGCGCAGGTCGAACTCGCCAATGGCATCGGTGGCGCCGGGCAGCCCGGCACCGAGGGCCGGCGCGAACGCGTGCAGACACGGCTCGAAGCCCAGGGCTGGCGATTCGCGACCGTACGCCATCCGTCCTGCATCGTCGCTGCATCGGCGTCGATCAGCGACGGCGCGCAGCTGATGGCGGGCTGCGTCGTGCAGCCGAACGCGCGCATCGGGCGAGGCGCCATCGTCAACACGCGGGCCGTGGTCGAGCACGACGCGCAGGTGGGCGACTTTGCCCACGTCGCCAGCGGCGCGGTGCTTTGCGGCGACGTCAAGATCGGCCACGGCTGTCATGTTGGTGCGGGCGCGACGGTGCGCCAAGGCGTCGTCCTCGGCGATCATGTGGTTGTCGGCCTCGGCGCCGCCGTCGTTGCGGATGCCACGTGCGGCGTGCTGGTGGGTGTGCCGGCACGCCGCAAGGAGATCAGGACATGAAGCGCTGGGAAAGCGTGCTCGTCCAACCCGACACCTCGCTTCGCGACGCGCTGCAGGTGATCGACGTGACCGGCAGCCAGATCGCCCTGGTGGTGGACGCGACACGCCGCCTGCTGGGCACGCTGAGCGACGGCGACGTGCGGCGGGCGCTGCTCAAGGGCGTGACCCTGACCGACCCAGTCCGTATGGCGATGCACCGCGAGCCAACCGTCGCTCGCGCGGACGAGCAGCGCACCGAGATCCTGGCGCTGATGCGCCGGCGAGGCCTGCACCAGATGCCCGTGCTAGACGCCAATGGCTGCGTCGTCGGGCTCGAGGTCGTTGGGGACTTCTTCGACGCCACGACGCGCGATAACTGGGTGATCATCATGGCAGGCGGCATGGGCACCCGGCTGGCCGAGCTGACGCGCGACACGCCCAAGCCGATGCTCCGCGTGGGCACGAGGCCGATCCTCGAGACCATCGTGCGCAGCTTTGCCGACCAAGGCTTCCATCGTTTCCACCTGGCCGTCAACTACAAGGCCGAGCAGATCGAGGAGCACTTCGGCGACGGGACGAGCCTGGGCGTCGAGATCAACTACCTTCGCGAGCGCGAACGGCTCGGCACCGCTGGCGCATTGAGCTTGCTGCCCGAGCTGCCTCAATCGCCGGTCGTGGTGACGAACGCCGACCTGCTGACGAAGGAGGACTTCGGCGCGATGGTCGACCAGCACGTGGCGGCGCACTGCGAAGCGACGATGGCCGTGCGCGACTACGAAATGCAGGTTCCGTTCGGTGTTATCCGCGAGCGTGAAGGCCTCATCGAGGCCATCGAGGAGAAGCCGATGCAGCGCTTCGTCGTCAACGCCGGCATGTACGTGCTGTCGCCGGAAGCGGTGGCGATGGTGCCGCGTGGACGCTTCTTCGACATGCCGACGCTGTTCCAGCAGCTGGTCGACGCCGGGAGGCGAACGCGCTGCCATGCCATCGCCGGATATTGGCTGGACATCGGGCGCATGGGCGATTACGAGCGCGCCAATAGGGACTTCGAGCAGGTGTTCCGGTGATCGAGGGCCGATCGGTGTTGGCGCTGATCACGGCGCGTGGCGGCTCCAAAGGCCTGCCGGGCAAGAACATTCGCCCGGTGCACGGCCGGCCGCTGATCGACTTCACGATCGCCGCCGCACTGAAGGCAGACTGCGTCGACCGGGTCGTGCTGTCGACCGACGACGAGGGCATTGCCAAGGTGGCGCGACAACACGGCTGCGACGTCCCCTTCATGCGTCCGGCCGCACTGGCCGGCGACGAAACCTCATCCATCGACGTTGTACTGGACGCCCTGGACCGGCTGCCGGCCTTCGATCTCGTCATATTGCTGCAACCGACCTCGCCGGCGCGTAGCGCCGATGACATCGACGCCGCCTGTCGTCTACTGATCGACACCGATGCCCCCGCCTGCGTGTCGGTCACGCCCGCCGATCAGAGTCCGTACTGGATGTACCGAATCGGCGACGGCCATCGACTGAATCCGCTGCTGACGGCTTCGACCGCGACGCGCCGGCAGGACCTGCCGGCGGTGCATGTGCTCAATGGCGCCGTGTATGTCGCGCGCTGCGACTGGCTGCGGGCCCAGCGCAGCTTCGTTGGCGAAGGCACCGTCGCCTATCCGATGCCTCGAGAGCGATCGATCGACATCGACACGATCGAGGACTTCGAACGATTCGTCCTTCAAACTTCTGGAGTCCACTCATGACACCCTATCCGCGACGCCGCGAGATCGACCTCGGCGCCTTCCAGACCGACACGCCGCAGTCTGCCCGCTACGGGCTGCCGATGCAGGTCGGTTTCTGCCGGAGCTGCGTCATCTCGAACCAGCGGCCGAACTCGGCGGTCGAATACGCGCACACGAAGGACAGCAAGAAGGCCACAATCAGCTTCGACGCCGAGGGTGTTTGCGACGCCTGCCGCATGGCCGAGCAAAAGCACGGCACGATCGACTGGGATTCGCGCGAGCGCCAGCTGCGCGAGCTGTGCGACCGCTATCGCAGCAAGGATGGCAGCTACGACTGTCTGGTGCCGGGCTCGGGCGGCAAGGACAGCTTCTACGCCGCCCATGTGCTCAAGAACAAGTACGGCATGCACCCGCTGACCGTGACCTGGGCACCGCACATCTACACCGAGTGGGGCTGGCGCAACTTCCAGTCCTGGATCCACGCCGGATTCGACAACTTCCTGTGCACGCCCAACGGCCGCGTGCACCGGCTCGTGACGCGGCTCGCGGTCGAGAACCTGTTCCACCCCTTCCAGCCCTTCATCTTCGGCCAGAAGTCGCTGGCGCCGAAGATGGCGCTGCTGCACAAGATCCCGCTCGTCTTCTATGGAGAGAACGAGGCCGAGTACGGCAACCCGATCGCCGACACGCAGTCGGCCAAGCGCGACTGGAGCTATTTCACGGCCAGCGACAAGTCGAAGATCTTCCTCGGCGGCACCTCGCTGTCAGACCTGCAGGAGCACTTCGGCGTCGACGCGCACGAGCTACAGCCCTACCTGCCCGCCGACCCGGCGCAGATCGAGGCGCAGAAGGTCGAGGTCCACTACCTCGGCTACTACCTGAAGTGGCACCCGCAGAGCGCCTACTACTACTCGGTCGAGCACGGCGGCTTCCAGGCCTCGCCGGAACGCACGCCGGGCACCTACAGCAAGTACAACAGCATCGACGACCGCATCGACGACTTCCACTACTACACGACCTTCATCAAGTTCGGCATCGGTCGGGCGACCTACGACGCGGCCCAGGAGATCAGGTCGAAGGACATCCTTCGCGAAGAGGGCGTGGCGCTGGCGCGCCGGTTCGACGGCGAATTCCCCGAGCGCTTTGCCGAGGAGATCTTCCGCTACCTCAGCATCCCGGCAAAGGAGTTCCCCGTGGCGTCGAAGATGTTCGAGCAGCCGCTGATGGACCGCGCCTATTTCGACAACCTGGCCGACTCCTTCCGATCGCCGCACCTCTGGCGCCATGCCGACGGCCAGTGGCATCTGCGGCACAAGGTCTGGCAGGAGAACGAGGCGTGACGACGAATCTGCGCCTGATCGCCCGCCTGGACATCAAGGGCCCGAACCTGATCAAGGGCGTGCACCTCGAGGGCCTGCGCGTCATCGGCGATCCGCAGGAGTACGCGCGCCGCTACTACGAGCAGGGTGTCGACGAGCTGCTTTACATCGACATCGTGGCCAGCCTCTACGGCCGCAGCAAGTTGACCGAGATCGTGCGCCGGGCCGCGCACGACGTCTTCGTGCCGATGACGGTGGGTGGCGGCATCCGCGGCGTCGACGACGTCCGTGACCTGCTGCGCGCGGGCGCAGACAAGGTCGCGATCAACACCGCGGCCGTGCGCCGGCCCGAACTCATCACCGAGGTGTCGCGCCGCTTCGGCTCGCAATGCATGGTGCTGTCGATCGAAGCCAAGCAGCAGGCGCCGGGGCGCTGGGAGGTCTACACAGATTGCGGGCGCGAGCGCAGTGGCGTTGACGTCGTCGAGTGGGCACGGCGCGGTGTCGAGCTGGGCGCTGGCGAGATTCTGGTCACATCCATCGACCGTGAAGGCACCCGTCGCGGGTTCGACGTCGAACTGACCCGCGCCGTTTCCGAGGCTGTCACCGTGCCGGTGATTGCGAGCGGCGGCTACGGAGCCGACGATCACCTGACGGCGGTTGTACGCGACGGGCGGGCCGACGCGGTAGCCGTCGCCGATGCCCTTCATTACGCACGTACAACCATCCGCGAGCTTCGCGAGTCGGCCCGGGCCGCCGGACTGCCGGTGCGCGCGCTGGAGACGGCATGAGCAACCGAGTCACTGTCGTCGACTACGGCATCGGCAACCTCTTCAGCGTCGGGCGTGCGCTCGAACACTGTGGGGCCGAGGTCGAGTTCAGCGGCGCACCGGACGCCATCGCCGGCGCCGAGCGGCTCGTGCTGCCGGGCGTCGGCGCCTTTGCCGACGGCATGCAGGGACTGCGCGAACGTGGGCTGATCGAACCGCTCCGCGCCTACGCGGCGTCGGGTCGCCCGATGCTCGGCATCTGCCTGGGCATGCAGATGCTGGCCAGCGTCAGCGAGGAGTTCGGCGAGCACGAGGGCCTCGGGCTGATTCCGGGGCGCGTGCAGGCGGTGCCGGCGAGCGACACGCAGGGCCGGCCGCAAAAGATTCCCCACATCGGCTGGAGCGCGCTTCGCGTGCCCCCCGGCGCCCAATGGGCCGAATCGCCTCTGCGCGACACCGCCGTCGGCAGCGCGGTCTACCTCGTTCACTCGTTCGCCGTCGTGCCCGACGACCCGGCCGACCGACTCGCCGACTGCGACTACGGAGGGCATGCCATTGCTGCTGCGATTCGTCGTGGCAACGTCATCGGTTGCCAGTTCCACCCCGAGAAAAGTGGCGCCATTGGACTGAACATCTTGGCGCGATTCCTGGGTTGATGGCCCGGGAACTGCGATGCGATCTGGAGCATGAGTACGAGCTTGCTGCGCGCCGGCGTGATTTACGTGCTCGCCAACGTCTTGGCGGCGGGCGTGCCCTTTCTGCTCTTGCCGATCCTGACGCGGGCACTGCCACCGGACCAGTACGGAGAGGTGGTGGCGTTCTTTCTGCTGGTCAGCGTCTGCTCGTCGGTTGCGGGCCTGAACGCGCATTCCTCGATCGCCGTGCGATGGTTCGAGCGGGAGACACTGGATTTCCCGACGTTCGTGGGAACGGCCGTCGCCTTGGCATTGGCCAGCACCCTCGGCTGTGCCGCGCTATTGGTGGCCGCAGCGTCGCTCTGGCAGCAGCAGCTTGGTCTGTCGGCGTGGATGTGGCCCTTGGCCGCACTGGCGGCAGGGGCCACCGTGCTTGGCAACGCGCGGACGGCGCTGTGGCAGAGTCAGCGGCGCCCCTGGCCCGTTGCCACTTTCCAGGTGACGGGTGCCTCGTTGAACATGGGCCTGTCGCTGCTCGGTGTGTTCTGGCTCGGGCAGGGTGCGGCCGGCCGTAACCTGGGCGCCCTGCTCGCTGCCGGGATCATGGCTGTCGTGGGTGTCTACCTCCTTAGACGCGCCCTCGACCTGAACTGGTCGTTTGCCGGCCAACATGCGCGACAGGTGCTTCGATTCGGGCTGCCGTTGGTGCCTCACGCGCTGGCTGGCGCAGTGATCGTCGGCGCTGATCGGTACGTGGTCTCCGCCCAGTTAGGAACGGATGCGCTCGGCATCTACGGTGCCGCGGCACAGCTCGGCATGGTTCTCAACGTGCTCAGCGATGCGGCAGTCAAGGCAGCGTCGCCCTGGCTCTACGCGCAATTGTCCAACGCGGGTACCCGCGGCAGGCTGCGCGTGGTTGCGGCCACCTATGCGTCGGTGCCGATCGCCCTGATCGTCGCAATCGCGGTGTGGCTGCTCTTCGTTGCCGTCGGACCTTGGCTGCTGGGCCAGCGCTATCAGGCCGCAATCGGTCTGTCGCTTTGGTTCTTGCTGGGCGGAGCATTGACGGCTATCTACCTGAACATCGCCGGGCTCTTCTTCTTCACGTCCCGCAACGAATGGCTCGCTGCCGCTACCGCCGTGTCGGCCCTCGTGGCCGTCCTCGCCGCGCCGCACCTGACCCAGGCCTACGGACTCGAAGGGGCCGCCGCATCCTACTGCCTCGTCCAGGGCGTGCAGACCGGCCTGGCTTGGTTGCTGTCGCTGCGCGTTCGGCCGATGCCCTGGCGTCACCCCAGGCTAGCCGTTCGCCTCTTGACGCGCCAGGGAGGGAAGTCATGATGAGCTGGCGTCTCGTGTCAAGCCTCTTGTCGCGCCTGCGCGCCCTCTACTGGCGCCTTGTGTATCGGGGCTACAGAGCCGAGTTCGACGTGGACCCACTGTTCCGATTCAATGGGGCGGGCGCCCAGCTCTACGGTCAGGGACGCATCAGCCTCGGGCCCCATAGCTACATCGGAGAGTTCTCGACCATCCAGGCCGTCCGGGGGTGCACCGTGCGAATTGGATCGCAGACCCGGATATCGCACAACGTGCGGATCTACACGGAGACTTCCGACGCGGACACCGACTTCCGTTCCGGCGGAGACTGCCTCGTTCGAGCCGATGTCACCATCGGCAGCGGGGTCTGGATCGGCGCCAACGTCTTCATCGGGCCCGGCATCGACATCGGCGACAACGCCGTTGTCGGCGCCAATGCCGTGGTCACACGCAACATACCGGCCGGCGAGATCTGGGGCGGCGTGCCGGCGCGCCAATTGCGGCCGAAGCGCAAGGCCTCGGAGCGCATCAATTGAGGACTGCGGCATTGCCACAATCGGATGTTCAGGCGCTCCCTTTGGTCGCTGAGGCCCTGCCACGCTCGTCCGACTTAATGGCGGCCATAGCCGCGATCGAGGCCGACACGCCCGTGGCTGATTGGACCGTCGGCGGTGTGGAGATCTGGCCGCTGCTTCGCATGCGCTGGTTCTTTGCCGAGTGGGCGAGGCTCTACGGATCACGGACCGGCACGTCCACCCGCGCGTCGGGCATCCTCCGCGCCATGGCCGCTGGCATGCTGGCCAGCCACCACGCAAAGCTCGAGGACCCTGCTGGCGAGGACGAACCCAGTCCCCAGCGCGATCTGGTGCTGGTCTCCGACGGCCTGTCCTTCGCCAGGCTCGGCGGACGCTGGGTCGAACGCTTCTGCGATCCAGTTATCGCCAGCGCCAACGCCAAGGGCCTCAGCTGCGCACTGTGGACGCCGCTTCACCATCGCCACCGCCCGCGCGCGACACGCTCGAAATGGGTTCAGGGGCCGGTGGACCGTGCCAACCTGGTTGGCGCCCTGCGATCCAGATTGGCGCCACCCCGCTACCGACTCGACGATGTCGACCGAGTCCTTGGCTCGCTGACGCGCCTCGGCCTCGGCATCGCACCGATGCAGCCCTCGCGAATCGTCTCGGACGGTGCCAGGCTGCTCTCGGTCGCTGCGCTCTACGGTCGCTGGCTGCGTCGGTCGCGGCCACGCCTTGCGCTCATCGTCAGCTACTACAGCTTGGAGGGGATGGCCTTCGTGCTGGCCTGTCGCAGGCTGGGCATTCCGGTGGTCGATCTTCAGCACGGCGTCCAAGGCGAGTTCCACCCAGCATATGCGGCTTGGGCCGCGCCGTCTTCTGGGCGCTCGCATCAGCTGCTGCCAGACCGCTTCTGGGTCTGGTCGACATGGGAGGCCTCGACCATCGACGCATGGGCGGCGGGCACTGATCACGCGCCAGTGATCGGCGGCAATCCATGGCTCGATGTTTGGCGGTCCGATTCGGAATGGCCCGGTGTGGCCACTTCGCGCGAGCGAGCCGCAGCATTGAAGACTCGGGCCGTCGGTCGCCCGGTCGTTCTCGTCACCTTGCAGTTCGGACTTTCACCGTCGGAGCAGCTCGAACCCCTGGCCTCACTCTTGGCAGCGATCGGCGACCGCGTGGTCCTCTGGGTCCGGCTGCATCCCGCGATGCTCGATCGACGGGAAGAAGTCCGGCGCCGCTTGGCCGCGGCCGGAGGGGGGTTCGAGATCGACGAGTGCACCGACTTGCCGCTGCACGCGCTGCTTCCAAATGTCGATGCACACTGTACGCACAGTTCGACGACCGTCATCGAGGCGGCACAGTTCGGGGTGCCCTCCGTGGTGACGAGTGCTTATGGTGCCGAGTTGTTCGAGCAACTGGTCGGTTCGGGACTCGTGACCGTCCACACGGGCAACAGCCTAGAACTAGCGAACGTGCTGAGCGGCCTGGTGCGCGGCGCGACGTCACACCGGACCGATGAAATTGTCGGGACGACGGACAACGCATTGCAGACGCTGCTGGCGTCAACCACGGCGAATCAGGTGACACCGTGATTACGATCATCGACTATGGCTGCGGGAACCTGGACTCGATCCGGAACATGCTCAAGAAGTGCGGTCATGATTCCGAGATCACCGGCGAAGCGTCGCGTGTGGCCACGGCAGGTAAGCTCCTGTTGCCGGGGGTCGGCGCCTTCGACGCCGGGATGGAAAACCTCGACCGCAGCGGTCTCATTCCGTTGCTGAGCCGGCGAGTACTCGAAGACCGCGTGCCGGTGCTCGGCATCTGCCTGGGTATGCAATTGATGACCCGTCGCAGCGAAGAGGGCGAACGGCCGGGACTGGGCTGGGTCGATGCCGAGGTGGTCCGGCTACGACCTGCCAGTCCGTCGATGAAGGTGCCGCACATGGGATGGAACATCGTGCACCCGGCTCGTGCCGCCGCCCTGACCGACGGCCTGCCGACCGAATCGCGGTTTTACTTCGTGCACTCCTACCGCGTGCAGTGCGTACGCGACGAGGACGTGCTGCTGCGCACCAGCTACGGCATCGACTTTCACAGCGGCTTCCACCGCGACAATGTCTGGGGCGTTCAGTTTCATCCGGAAAAGAGTCATCGCTTCGGATTGCAGTTGCTGCGCAACTTCGCGGAGCGTTGCTGAGATGCTGAAGACCCGAGTCATTCCCTGCCTGCTTCTGCGCGGCCAAGGCCTCGTGAAGACCACGCGCTTTAAGGACCCCAAGTACGTCGGAGACCCGATCAATGCGATCCGGATCTTCAACGACAAGGAAGTCGACGAGTTGGTCCTTTTGGACATCACCGCATCGCGCGAGGGGCGCGAACCTGCGTATGCGACCATCGAGGAAGTGGCCGGCGAGTGCTTCATGCCGCTGGCCTACGGCGGCGGCATCGCTTCAGTCGACCAGGCGCGGCGCATCCTGCGCCTGGGCGTCGAGAAGGTCATTTTCAACAGGACCGCGTGGACCGCGCCGCAGGTCCTGCGAGACGCGTCGCGTGCATTCGGCTCGCAGGCGATCGTGGCCTCGATCGACGCTCGCCGAAAGCTGCTTGGCCGCTACGAGGTGGTCGTCGAAGGCGGCACGCGCGGGACCGGCATCGACCCGGTCGATCACGCTCGCCGTATGGAGGATGCCGGCGCCGGCGAGATCCTGCTGAATTCGATTGACCGCGACGGCACGATGAAGGGCTACGACACAGAGCTCATCGCCAAGGTCAGTGCCGCCGTCGGAATTCCTGTCATTGCCGCCGGCGGTGCCGGGACGATCGACCACTTCCGCGCGGCGATCCAGGACGGTGGCTGTGCCGCAGTGGCCGCCGGCGCGATGTTCGTGTTCCACGGCCCTCACCGGGCCGTCCTCATCACCTATCCGGCTCGTGCCCAGCTCGAGTCCGTCCTGCCATGAGGCGCCCCTCGCGACTTCCAGTGGCATTCGCGATGGTCGTGGGCCTGGCGCTGCTTTGCGCCGCTTTCTTGGCCAGCCTGGGCATAGATGCCCTGGAGGGTCGGAGCGAGTTCCAGTTCTTTGCCGATTCGTCGACATACCACGAGCTGGCGCGCGGTGAACTCGATCACGTCGAGTCTGCGGCCGACATGATCGGTGTCGCCGGAAATTTCCTCGGGCCTTTCGTGCTGCTGCGTGCGGTCGGAAACGACTACTACGGCGTGATGGTAATAAATGCGGCGTTGCTCGTGATCGCCGTGATGACCATGGCTCGTACGCTCGGGATGAGTGCCCCCCACTACCTTCTACTGCTGCTGATCAATCCGATCACCGTGTCGAGCGTGCTGTCGGTCAACAAGGAGATCCTCTCGCTCATCTGCCTTGCCCTGCTGCTGCGGGCCTTCGCCGTCCGCTCGATCCCCCTGTTCCTGCTGGCGACTGCGCTATCCGTGCTGGTTCGCTGGCAGCTGACTCTCGTCGTGCTGCTGATGGCCCTGATGCTGTCTCGGGCCAATCTTCTGCGCGAACGACGAACCACCTCCATCTTCGTGCTGCTGGTCGCTCTGTCAGCGATCTATGTGGCCTTGGCCCCTGTACTCGAGCCTATCCGGCTGGTTTTCGAGCTCGCGGCCGACGAGTACGAGGGTTCGGGTCTGTACCAGAGCCTGGTCAGTCTTCAGGACCTGGGCCTGTACATCCTGGTGTTCCCCATCAAGGCCGCACACCTCCTGTTCGGGATGGGACTGCGGCTGGACCGCCTGGTGGCCCCGCAAAACATTTACAACGACGTCTGGCAACTGCTGCACTCGACGACCTCGTTGCTGCTCTTCGTCGCGCTGTGGAGGCGCGGCCGCCTGACGCTGCGAAATGACCTCGTGTACCTGAGTGTCATCTACACGGTCATCTTCGCCTTGACGCCCATCTACACGCCAAGGTACTTCTTTCCGGTCTTCGTACTCTGGGCCGCCGCACTGTGCACGCCGGATCCGACTTCCCGGATCTTCACCGGGCTGGGTCAGAAGCGGCGGCGCCGCGGGCGCCCCGTATCGCCTCAGCCGGTTACCCCCTCTCCCCCCGTACCGACGACATGACGCCGAAACAGACCTGCACGCGCTGCATCATGGACACGACCGACCCCGACATCACCTTCGATGCGGCCGGCGTCTGCAACCACTGTCATCGCTACGACGTCGTCGTGCGCGAGCGCGTGATCCCCTCCGCCGAGCGGCCGGCGCGCCTGTCCGCGCTGGTCGCCGAGATCAAGGCCGCGTCCAAGGGCAGGGACTACGACTGCGTGATCGGCGTCAGCGGCGGCGTCGACAGCACCTACGTCGCGTGGCTGGTCAAGGACCTCGGCCTGCGCCCGCTGGCGGTGCACCTGGACAACGGCTGGAACTCCGAGCTGGCGGTGGCCAACATCGAGAAGACGCTCAAGACCCTGGGCATCGACCTCTACACCCACGTCATCGACTGGGAGGAGTTCCGCGACCTGCAGATCGCCTTCCTGAAAGCCTCGACGCCCGACGGCGAGGTGCCGACCGACCACGCGATCTTCGCCCTGCTCTACGAAATGGCGGCCAGGCATGGCCTGCGCCACGTGATCACCGGCACCAATGTGGCCACCGAGGCCGTGCTGCCGGAGAAGTGGGGCTACGGCTACTTCGACTGGCGCTACGTGCGCGACGTGCAGCGCCGCTTCGGCCGCCGGAAGCTGTCGACCTATCCGCACTTCTCGCTTCCCAAGCTGGCCTACTACATGTTCGTGCGCCGCATCCGCATGGTCTCAATCCTCAACCACATCGAGTACGACAAGGCGGCCGCCATGCAGCTGCTGAAGGACAAGCTCGGCTGGGTCTACTACGGCGGCAAGCATTACGAATCGATCTACACGCGCTTTTACCAGGCCTACGTGCTGCCGAGGAAGTTCGACATCGACAAGCGCAAGGCGCACCTGTCGACCCTGATCCTGTCCGGCCAGATGACGCGCGAGCAGGCGCTGAAGGCGATGGACGAGCCGGTGTACCCGGAGAAGGCCCTGCTCGAGGACCGCGAGTACAGCCGCAAGAAGCTCGGTCTGTCGGAAGACCAGTTCCAGGCCATCATGGACGCGCCGAACAAGACCTTCCACGACTACAAGACCAGCCGCGACTGGTTCGCCAAGGCGAAGAAGCTTCTCAACAGCGGACGCCGCCTGATCGGATGAAGCCGCTGCGCGTTCTCTACCTGCACATGATCGGACCCTTCGGCGGCGCGTCGCGCAGCCTGTTCGAGGCGGTGCGGGCCTTTCCGGAAGGCGCCGTGCAGGCCCGCTTCGTGACCCAGCGCGGCAGCGTCACGCCCTACTTCGCCCAGCTCGGTGAGGTCGAATCGGCGCGCGGCCTGTGCAAGTTCGACCACACGCAGTACAGCCACTACCGTCGGCTGCGCTGGCTGGTCGTGCTGCGCGAGCTGGCCTACCTGCCGTTCAGCTGGCTGGCGCTGCGGCATGCGCGCCGCCGCTGGGGCGAGGTCGATCTGATCCACCTGAACGAGTTCACCGGCCTGCCGGTGCTGTGGCTGGCGCAGCGCCGGTTCAAGGCTCCCGCCGTCGTGCACGTGCGGTCGGTCGCGCACGACGACACCGTCATGGCGCGCACGCACTGGCTGCACCGCGCGCTGCGCCGCGCCGCCGCCGTGGTGGCGATCGACCAGAACGTGCGCGCCAGTCTGCCAGCCGATCTGCCGGTGGAGGTCATCCACAACGCGTTCGCGCCAGCCCGCGCGGCTGGCGCCGACGACGCCTTCGAGGCGCGGCTGGCGGGGCTGCGCGCCGAGTCCTTCAAGGTCGGATTCGTCGGCAACCTGCTGCTCGTCAAAGGCATCCTCGACCTCGTCGAGGCAGCCCGCCTTCTCGACGCCCGCGGCGTCGACGTCGAGTTCCTGATCGTCGGCGACGACGTGCAGCCCTCGCGCGGCGTGAAGGCGGCGCTGCTGAAGCGGCTCGGCCTGGCGCAGAACATGCGCGCCGAGGTTGAAGCCGCCCTGCGGCGCCACGGCCTGCAGGGCCGTTTCCACATGCTCGGCTTCACGAAGGAGATCGCACGCGCCTATCGGCGCATGGACATGCTGTGCTTCCCCTCGCACTACGACGCGCCCGGGCGGCCGATCTTCGAGGCTGCCTTCTTCGGCGTGCCCAGCGTGGTCGCGGTGCGGGCGCCACGCGCCGACACCCTGGTGCACGGCCGGACCGGTCTCGCGGTGCCCCCTCGCGAGCCTGCCGCTCTTGCCGATGCCATCGAGCGGCTGGCACGCGACCGCACCGCCACGCGGCGCATGGGAGAGGCGGCGCGTGCGATGGCCGAGTCGAACTTCGACGTGCAGCGCAACGCCGCACGCCTGCTCGATCTCTATCGCCGGGTCGCCGGCGCGGCAGCCTGAACCGATGACCGACGGTGGACTGCGCAAGCTCCTGCGCTTCACGCGCATCTACGGCCCTGGCCGCGCGCTGTTCAAGGCCGCTGGCCGGCTGCGCCTGACGCCGCCGGTGCTGCGTCCGCGCCTGGGTCCGCGCGACATTGGCCTCATCGGCTGCGGGCAGTTCGCCTTCGCGACCATCGGCTACTTCCTGCAGCGCCGGTTCGGCCGCCGGCTGCTCGTCTGCCACGACATCGAAGAGCGCCAGGCGCGCTCGCTGGCACGCGCCTTGAAGGTGCCGCAGGTGGCGCCCGACGTCGACGCCCTGCTCGCCACGCCGGGGCTGCGCACCGTCTATGTCGCGTCCAACCATGCCACGCACGCCGAATACGCGTCACGCGCGCTGGCGCGCGGCCTGGACGCCTATGTCGAGAAGCCGGTCGCGGTCAGCCTGGCTCAGCTGGCCGTGCTCGAACGCGCGCGGCGCGCCGGCCCCGGCCGTCTCTTCGCCGGCTACAACCGGCCCTTCGCCGCCGCGCTGCGCGACCTGCGCGAGCGGCTGCAGGTCGACCCGCAGGGCGGCATCTCGATGCAGTGCTTCGTCGCCGGCCATCAGCTCGGCGCCGACCACTGGTACCGCCGCCCGCAGGAGGGCACGCGCATCTGCGGCAATGTCGGCCACTGGCTCGACCTCTTCGTGCATGTGGCGGCCTGGCGCGGCCTGCCCGATCGGCTGCAGATCGCGCTGAGCTGGGCCGACCCGGGCGAGCGCGACGACAATATGAACATCGCGATCACGAGCGATCGGGCCGACCTCTGCTCGATCGTGCTGTCGGCGCGCAACGAACCCTTCGAAGGCATCCACGAGTCGATCCAGATCCAGCATGCGCAGGCGCTGTGCCAGATCGACGACTTCCGGCAGATGGTCCTGCGCCAGGGCCAACAGCGCTTCAGCCGTCGCTACTGGCCGAAGGACCCGGGCCACCGGCGCGCGATCATGCAGCCCTTCGATGCCGAGCCGCGGCGCGATTGGGCCGAGGTCGAGGCATCGACCCTGCTGATGCTGCACATCGCCGACATGGTTCGGGCTGGCGAATCGGCGTCGGACTTCACCTTCACCCAGGCCCGGGCCAGGTTGGCGCTGGCCCTCGAGACCGCATGAAACAAGTGCTGCAGAACCTGAAGAACGGCTCGACCGAGGTCGCCGAGGTGCCGTCGCCGCGCGCCGGCCGCGGCCAGCTGCTGATCCGCAGCACGCGCAGCCTGGTGTCGGTCGGCACCGAACGCATGCTGGTCGACTTCGGCAAGGCCGGCTTCATCGACAAGGCGCGTCAGCAGCCCGACAAGGTGCGCATGGTGCTCGACAAGATCCGCACCGACGGTCTGCTGCCGACGATCGAGGCGGTGCGCCACAAGCTCGATCAGCCGCTGCCGATGGGCTACTGCAACGTCGGCGAGGTGGTCGAGGTCGGCGCTGGCGTGACCGGCTTCGCCATCGGCGACCGTGTCGCCAGCAACGGCAAGCACGCCGAACTGGTGTCGGTGCCGGTGAACCTCTGCGCCAGGGTGCCGGACGCCGTCGATGACGAGGCCGCCGCCTTCACCGTGCTCGGCGCGATCGCGCTGCAGGGCATCCGCCTCGTCCAACCGACGCTCGGCGAGGCCGTCGTCGTCACCGGCCTCGGCCTGATCGGCCTCGTGACGGTGCAGCTGCTGCGCGCCCAGGGCTGCCGCGTGCTCGGCCTGGACTTCGACGCCGACAAGCTTGCGCTTGCACGTCGCTTCGGCGCCGAGGTGGTCGACCTGCAAAGCGGCGCCGACCCGGTGGATGCGGCGGCGGCCTTCTCGCGCGGGCGCGGCGTCGATGCGGTGCTGATCACCGCCAGCACCAAGAGCAGCGAGCCGGTGCACCAGGCGGCGCGGATGTGCCGCAAGCGTGGCCGCATCGTGCTCGTCGGTGTCACGGGTCTGGAGCTGTCGCGCGCCGACTTCTTCGAGAAGGAGCTCAGCTTCCAGGTCAGCTGCTCATACGGCCCGGGCCGCTACGACCCCGACTACGAGGAGAAGGGCCAGGACTATCCGGTCGGCTTCGTCCGCTGGACCGAGCAGCGCAACTTCGAAGCCGTGCTCGACATGCTGGCCGAAGGCAAGCTCGAGGTCGAACCGCTCGTCTCGCACCGCTTCGACATCGAACAGGCCCAGCAAGCGTACGCGGTGGTCGGCGGCAGCGAGCCCTCGCTCGGCATCGTGCTGCGCTACACCGAGCGCAGCGAAGGCGCCGGCGCGCCGGCACGCACGGTGGCACTGGCGGCGACAACGTCGGCGGCGGCGCACGTGCCGGACGGCGCGTCCGCGCTGAGTGTGATCGGCGCCGGCAACTATGCGGGCGCGGTGCTGATCCCGGCCTTCAAGCGCAGCGGCGTACGGCTTGCGCGCATCGCCTCGGCCGGCGGTGCCAGCAGTGTGCACCTCGGACGCAAGTTCGGCTTCGCCGAGGCCACCACCGACAGCGCGGCGCTGATCGACGACCCGGCCACCGACGCGGTCGTCATCAGCACGCGCCACGACACGCACGCCGACTATGTGCTGCGCGCGCTGGCCGCCGGCAAGCATGTCTTCGTCGAGAAGCCGCTCGCGCTGACGCTCGACGACATCGACCGCATCGGGCAGGCCGCGGCGGCGGCGGCGCGCGTGCTGATGGTCGGCTTCAACCGCCGCTTCGCGCCGCAGGTGCAGAAGATGCGCGAGCTGCTGGCCGGCGCGCCGGGGCCAAAGACCTTGATCATGACGGTCAACGCCGGCGCGATCCCGGCCACCCACTGGACGCAGGACCGCGAGATCGGCGGCGGCCGCCTGGTCGGCGAGGGCTGCCACTTCATCGACCTGCTGCGCCATCTGGCCGCGGCGCCGATCACCGGCTTCGAGGTCGCGCGCATGGATGCCGCCACGCCCGATACCGCCAGCGTCACCTTGCGTTTCGCCGACGGATCGCTCGGCCTGCTGCACTACCTCGCCAACGGCAGCAAGGCCTTTCCGAAGGAGCGTCTGGAGGTCTTCGCCGCCGGCCGCGTGCTCCAGCTCGACAACTTCCGCCGGCTCACCGGCTTCGGCTGGCCCGGCTTCGGCTCGATGAAGCTGTGGCGCCAGGACAAGGGCCAGGACGCCTGCGCCGCGGCCTTCGTCGCCGCCGTTCGCAGCGGCGGCCCGGCGCCGATCCTCTTGGCCGAGCTGCTCGAGGTCGGCCGCATCAGCATCCAGATCGAGGAGGCGCTTCGATGAGCCCGCCCACGCCCGCCCTGGTCGACGTCATCGCCGGCGCCCGACCGAACTTCATGAAGATCGCGCCGATCCTGAAGGCGATCGAGCGCCGCCAGGCCGACGGCAGCGCGCTGCGCTGGCGCCTCGTGCACACCGGCCAGCACTACGACGCGCGCATGTCCGGCGACTTCTTCACCCAGCTCGGCATCCCGGCGCCGGACGTCAATCTCGAGGTCGGCTCCGGCACGCAGGCCGAGCAGACCGCCGCCATCATGACCCGCTACGAGGCGCTGCTGCAGAAGGCGCCGAGCGCGCTGTGCCTGGTGGTCGGCGACGTCACCTCGACGATGGCCTGCGCGATCACGGCGCAGAAGCTGCACGTCCCGGTGGCCCATGTCGAGGCCGGCATCCGCTCCGGCGACTGGACGATGCCCGAGGAGATCAACCGCCTCGTCACCGACGCCATCACCAACTGGTTCTTCACCACCAGCGAGGTCGCCAACGCCAACCTGCGTCGCGCCGGCGTCGGCGACGACCGCATCTTCTTCGTCGGCAACACGATGATCGACACGTTGCTGGCCAACCTCGAGCGCCTGCGCCCACCGCCATTCTGGGACGAGGCCGGTCTCCAGCCGGGTGGCTACTTCGTGATGACGCTGCACCGGCCGGCGAACGTCGACGACAAGGCCGGCTTCGCGCGACTGATCGACGCCGTCGGCGAGGCCGTGCGCGGCCTGCCGGTGGTCTTCCCATTGCACCCGCGCACCGCCAAGACCCTGGCCCAGCTGCCGAACCGACCCCAGTGCATTCGCGTCGTCGAGCCGCAGCCCTACCTCGAGTTCAACCACCTGGTGAGGCACGCCAAGGGCGTCATCACCGACAGTGGCGGCATCACCGAGGAGACCACCGTGCTCGGCGTGCCCTGCGTGACGCTGCGCGACAGCACCGAACGGCCCGAGACGGTGAGCATCGGCACCAACGAGCTGATCGGCACCGACCCGGCGGCGCTGAAGCCGGCGCTCGACAGGCTCTTCGACGGCCGCTGGAAGCAAGGCCGCATCCCTGAGCTTTGGGACGGCCGCACCGGCGAGCGCATCGCCGAGATCCTCGACCGTCTGCTGGGCCGCTGAGCGCCGCATGACCGGACCGGCAGCGCGGATCGGCCGCCTGTGGCGCACGCTGCGCTGGCTCAGGCGCGAGCAGTGGCTCGGTCGCGCGCGCCTGCTCTTGCTGCCGAAGC
>CALJUI010000385.1 GCA_937975735.1 uncultured Rubrivivax sp. | reverse complement strand
TCGCCGGGCCGGTCGGGCGCAGCGCGGCCGCGTCGCTCGCCCAGCGGGCCAGCGTCGACCGCTCGCCGGCCTCGAGTGCGCCGTCCCAGTGCGCCTCGGCCAGCGTGCGCAGCAGCGACGGACCGACCAGCCAGACCGCCGCGATGTCGACGTCGTCGGCATGGCGACGCAGCACCCGCCGCACCAGCGCCGCGGCCCGCGCGCCGGGCTGGCCCAGTCGGCAAAGGCCTTCGGCGGCACGCAGCGCGATCTCGGTCGACTGCCCCCACAGCTCGAGCGCGGATCCCTCACGCTGCAACGCCGCCTCGAACAGGTCGACCGCGTCGTCGAGCCGGCCGGTGGCGAGCGCGGTGTATCCCGGCAACGGCGCCAGCTGGGCGCGCCAGATCGGGCGCACGCCGGGGTCGTCGTCGATCGCCGCATCTCGCCACAGGCGCAGCGCCTCGGCCTGCAGCCCGCCAGCGAACAACAGCCGGGCCACGAGACAGAGGTCGGCCGCGGCACGCTGGCCCAGGTCGGCGCCGCTGGCCCGGCGCAGCACGCCCTCGAGCGCGGCCGCATCCTGCCGCAGGGCCTCGGTGTCACCGAGCAGCACGTCGGCCGCGCACAGCGCCGGGAACGCGTGCTCCGAGGTGCGCAGCGGGAAGTCGTGCCAGCGCACCTCGGCCGCCGCCTCGCGCAGCAGGCCGCGGCCCGCCTCGGGGTACCCGGCCCACACCTTAAGGCTGCCGTCGATCGCCTTCACCAGCGTGTCCATGTGCGTGTCGTCGATGCCGATCCGCGCCCGGGCCTTCTGGACGTAGCGGGCCAGCACGGGCCGCATCCCCGGCAGGCCGAGGTAGCCCGGCAGCGGCAGCATCTGGAACAGCGGGGCGACGCCGGTGGTGTGGTCGAGCAGTTCGAGCGAGCGTGCGGTGGGCTCGGCCAGCGCGTCGAGCGCGCCATCGTCGAAGCGCAGCCAGACCACCGACTCGCGCCCGAGCATCGCCGCCATGATGCCGGGCTCGTCGCAGCCCCAGCGCACGCCGGCAAGCATGGCCTCCTGTTGTCCGTCGAGCCAGGTCTGGACTTCGCTGGCCACGCGCTCGGCGAGCGCCTCGCTGGCCTGCCACTCGCCGGTGCCGCGCAGCGCGAGCACGCCGTAGGCGCGCGCCGCGGTGGCGTCGAGCGGCCGGCCCTCGCGCTCGAAGCCGTCGGCGGCGGCCCGTGCGGCGGTGGCCATGTCGCGCCAGCGCCAGTGCATCCAGGCCAGCAGCGCACGCACCGACTGCAGCGGCGGCAGGCGGTCGTGCAGCTCCGGCGGGAAGCGCGCCAGCCAACGCTGGACGGTGCCCGACTGGCTGGCGGTGAGCCAGCCGAAGCTCTGGACGTGCAGTTCGCGCGCCGCCTCGCTCCAGTTCTCCGCGCTCAACCAGTAGCCCAGGCGGCGCTCGCCGTCGGGTTCGCCACGCGCCGCGCGCTCGAGCAGCCGGGTCCGCTCGCCCGGCAGCTCGCGCGCCAGCGCCTGCTGCAAGGCCTCGCGGAACAGGTCGTGCAGGCGCAGCGTGAGCTCGCCGGCGGCCACCGTGGTCACGAACACCCCGCCGCGCTCGATCGCCTCCAGCCGCTCCGCGGCCTGCACATCGCCGGTCAGCGCCGCGCAGCGTCCGGCAGTCAGCTCGGGCAGCACCGAGGTCATCAGCAGGAAGCGGCGCAGCGGCGGCTCGAGCCGGTCGATCACTTCGGTGGCCAGGAACTGGAACACCTGCCGGTCGATCAGCGGGGCCGTTCCGCTCAGGTCGGCGCCGGGTGCGCCGCGCAGCACGTTGAGCGCCAGCCGCAGCCCGGCCGGCCAGCCCTCGGTGCGCTGCTGCAGCCGGCGCGCGTTGTCCGCGTCGATGCCGCAGGCGTCGGCCAGTGCCTCGGTCTGCGCCGGATCGAAACGCAGGTCGGCGCTGCCGAATTCGGCCACCTCGCCGCGGGCGCGCAGCCGGTGCAGCCCGAACGACGGTTCCTGGCGCGTCGACAGCACCATCGTCCAGCGCGGGGTGAAGCGCTCGAGCAGCAGGTCGAGGAAGTGGAACACCGCCGGGTGGTCGATCCGGTGCAGGTCGTCGACGACGATGACCCCGTGCGGCACCTCGCAGGCGTCGAGCGCGTCGATCAGTTCGCTCACCATGTGGCGCATGGCCTTGTGCGCGGTCGCCGGGTCCTCGTCGTCGGCCGTCGCCGCCGCGGCCATCAGCGAGTCGGGCGCGGTGCGCCACGGCAGGTCGAATGGCTCGAGTGCCGCCACCAGGCAGCTGAACAGGCGCAATGGCGAGTCGCCTTCGTCGCAACCGATCCAGGCCACCGCGGCCGCCGGTTCCGCGCGCTGCAGCGCCTGCAGCGCTTCCGTCAGCGCCGAGGTCTTGCCGAAGCCGGCCGGTGCCTGCACCAGCACCAGCGGCCGCCCGGTCATCGCGTCGACCAGCCGCTCGGTCAGCGCCGGCCGAGCCAGCAGCGCCCCCGGCCGAGGCCGCGGGGGCTGGATCTTGGTGCGGGCGAAGCTCGACAAGGCGCGGCGCCTGGGCGTGGGTGGGGCCGGATTCTGCACCGCCGGGGCGATGACCGCCAGGCGTCGTGCCGCCGGTGGACGGACCAGGCGCGGAACCCAGGGAGACAGGGCGGTGGACATGGGCCGGGATTCTTCGTCGGCCGCCGCCCGCCGGCCAGCGGCGGTCGACAGACCGCGGCATGGCGCGACGAACGGCGGCCCGGCCCGCGCCTTGGCATCGACTGCCGCATGAGGGACACTCGTTCGCATGAGTACATCGCGCAGTCCCGCCCGCCGACCAAGTCGCCCCGGGGCTGCCCGCCACGACCCGGCGGCCGCGCGGGGAGACTTCGCGCGCCTCGACGAGATCCCCTTCGATGCGCGGCACCGCTACATGGCCAGCCTGCACGCCCGCGCGCAGCAGGCGCCCGTCGTCTACGTAAAGGGTGCACCGGAGCGCATCCTCGAGATGTGCGCGGAGGCCGCGATGCCGGACGGCAACGCCCCGCTCGAAAGCGCCAGGTGGCACGGGGAAATCGAGGCGCTCGCCGCCGCCGGCCAGCGCGTCATCGCCATCGCCCGCCGCAGCCTGCCGGAGGGAACGCAGCAGATCGCGCCGGGTGACGTTGAAAGCGGGCTCTGCCTGCTGGGCATCGTCGGCCTGATCGATCCGCCGCGCCCGGAAGCTGTGGAGGCCGTGGCGGAATGCCAGTCCGCCGGAATCCGGGTCAAGATGATCACGGGGGACCACGCAGCAACAGCGCGGGCCATCGCGCTGCAACTCGGGCTGGCCGAGGACCCTGTTTCCGTGACCGGAAAGGAACTGGACGCATTGCAGGAAGCGGACTTCCAGAGGCGCGCCCGCGAGGCGACGGTCTTCGCCCGGACCAGCCCCGAGCACAAGCTGCGCCTCGTGGAAGCCCTCCAGTCAGACGGATCCGTCATCGCCATGACCGGGGACGGGGTGAACGACGCCCCGGCCCTGAAGCGCGCCGACGTCGGCGTCGCCATGGGCCGCAAGGGCACCGAGG
>CALJUI010000384.1 GCA_937975735.1 uncultured Rubrivivax sp. | reverse complement strand
TCATCACGCGCTGGCCGTCCTCTTCGCGGTAGTCGGGGTGGCGGCCGCCCTGGCGGGCGACGTGCACGTCGTCGAGGTGCAGGTCGATCAGACCCTGGTCGAGGTCGTCGATGCCAGCGTAGCCGACCGCGGCGAGGATGCGGCCAAGGTTCGGGTCGCTCGCGAAGAAGGCCGTCTTGACCAGCGGCGAATGGCCGATCGCGTAGGCGACGCGGGCACTCTCGGCCTCGTCGCGGCCGCCGTCGACCTGCACCGTGATGAACTTCGTCGCGCCCTCGCCGTCGCGCACGATGGCCTGCGCGAGCTGCACCGCGACGGCCTCGACCGCCTCGGCCAGCGCACGGCCGTCGGCCGAGTCGAGCGCGGTGATCTCGGCATGGCCCGCGCGACGCGTCGCGATCAGCATGAACGAGTCGTTCGTCGACGTGTCGCCGTCGATCGTGATCCGGTTGAAGCTGCGGTCGGCGACCATCGCGACCAGCGGCTGCACCAGCGCCGGAGCGATCACCGCGTCGGTGGCGATGAAGCCCAGCATCGTCGCCATGTTCGGGCGGATCATGCCCGCGCCCTTGGAGATGCCGGTGATCGTCACGGTGCGGCCGCCGATCGTCAGCTGCCGCGACGCGGCCTTGGGCAGCGTGTCGGTGGTCATGATGCCCTGCGCCGCCGCGCCCCAGTTCGCCTCGTCCAGCGCCGCCCAGGCTTTCGGCAGCCCTGCGACGATGCGGTCGACCGGCAGCGGCTCCATGATCACGCCGGTGGAGAACGGCAGCACCTGCTGCGGCTTGCAGCCGGCCGCGGCGGCCAGCGCGTCGCAGGTTCGGCGTGCCGCGTCCAGCCCCGTCGCCCCGGTGCCGGCGTTGGCGTTGCCGGTGTTGATCACCAGTGCCCGAACCGCCGGCCCGGCGGCCAGATGCTCGCGGCAGACCTGCACCGGCGCGGCACAGAAGCGGTTGCGCGTGAACACACCGCCGACCGCAGCGCCCTCGTCGAGCGCGAAGACCACGAGGTCCTTGCGGTTGGCCTTGCGCACGCCGGCCTCGACGACGCCGATACGCACGCCGGCGACCGGATGCAGCGAGCGGGGATCGGGCGCTTCGAGATTGACGGGCATGGGGCACTCCGGGATCGCTGACGATGCCGCGAGTGTAGAAGCAAGCGCCGGCCTTGCACGCCAGGGCTACACTGCCGCGGATGAGGACTCGATCCGCGCCGCCTGCATCCCGCCGCGCCGACAGCTGGCAGCGGCTCGCGCTGTGCGGCGCGCTGCTGACGACCGTGTCCTGTGCGCAGCCGGTTCCGGCCGATCCGCGTGAGACGCTGGCGCAGATCCGGACCCTGGTCGGCGACACAGCCTGCCGCAGCGATGACCAGTGCCGCGTGCTGCCGCTGGGGAGCCGCCCTTGCGGCGGGCCGGAGTCGTATCTGGCCTGGTCGACCGCGTCGACCGATCAGGCGGCGCTCGCCGCACTGGCCGACCGCTATCAGAGCCAGCGCCAGGTCGAGCACCAGAAGTCCGGCCGCCTGTCGACCTGCGAGGTGTTGCCCGCGCCGGCGGTCGCGTGCGTGCGCGCAGCGGCCGACCCGGTCGGGCGATGCGTGCTGCAGCCCGGAGGGCGATCGGCCCAGGTCCGCTGACCGGGCCGCAGGAAGAAACAAGGGCCCCGAGGGGCCCTTGCGCTCTTGGGCGGTCACCACCCCGCCGACGGGCGGGACCGTTCCCGGCCGATCACCTCGGCGTCTTCACGCGGCTGACTTCGGCCGTCGGCGCGGGAGCCGACGCCGTGGTGTCGATGAACACCGAGGTCGTCCCGATCGGCGCGCCGGTCGGGCTGCTGCGGTAGTCGACGACGCCGACGTAGCGCGGGCCGGCCGGCACGTTCCACATCATGCCGACCGTCGCGGTGCCGCCGGTGAAGACGCGTGCAGCGCCAAAGGCGCGCAGCGTCTGCGGACCGACCGCCGGGCCGACGACCCAGCTCGACAGCGTGAACCCGGCCTCGCCACCGGCCGGTGCGTAGCCTTCCACGCAGGCCTGGTAGCTGCCCGCGGCCGGGTTGGTCAGGATGACCAGTTCCTCCGAGGTCGCGGTGTAGCTGCCACCGACGGCCGTGCTGCCGCGATAGACGGTGATGTCCAGGTCGCTGCTGGCACCGCCCTCGACTTCGCTGTTGAGCAACTGCACGCGGAGCTGACGTGCCCCCGCGGCCACCGTGGCCAGCGGATAGCAGACCTGCGCACCGGTGGCGACGCGGCCGCTGTCGCGCTGCGCCGGGACCAGGCCCGTGCCGGTGGCGTACAGCGATCCCGTGTAGCCGGTGGCCACCGACAGCAGCTTGGTGCCGACATTGCGCGTATCGGTCACGTCGGCCGGCACCACCAGTTCGACACCCTTGGCCGACAGCGGGCTGCGCACCGTTCGGCCGCCGTCACCGGTCCAGGTCACGTTGCCGAACACCCAGGCGCCGATCGGCGCGGTGGTGCGCGTGACCGTCGTCGTGTAGGTGCCGGTGGCGCCCGGCGCCAGCGTCAGCGTCGACGGCGTCACGGCCACGTTGTAGCCCGCCAAGCTGCCGGTGGCCGTGTAGGTGACCGTGGCGCTGCCGGTGTTGGTCAGGCGCCGCGTCAGCGTGCCGACGCCGACGACGTTGGCCCGCGTCTGCGACGCGAGGTTCAACTCCCAGCCCGGGATCGCCCCGAGGTAGTAGTCGAGGTAGTCGAACGGCGTGGAGTCGTACACCAGACGCGTCTCGAGCGCGGCGTTCGGGTTCAGGTGACCCGAGCCGTAGCCCCAGCGATTGGTGTCCGTCGCACCCGATGCGAGCTTGACGGTCTGCGCCGCGCTGGTCATCAGCGCCGACTTGATCGCGTAAGGCGACCAGGTCGGGTTCGCCTGGCGCAGCAGCGCGGCGGCACCGGCGACGTGCGGCGACGACATCGACGTGCCCGAGATCATGTTCGCGCCCGGCCCGGGGATCAGCGTGCCCGCGATGATCTGGGCATGCTGCGCCGGCGTGATCGAGGTGTTCGTGTACGCGGCGATGATGTCGGTGCCCGGGCCGGTGATGTCCGGCTTGAGCACGTCGGGATCGGCCTTGTTGGGACCGCGCGACGAAGAGTTGGCCATCACCGGGGCGACCACGCCGGCGACCTGGAAGCCCGGCGAGAAGCTCGCCGTGGCGCCCGGTGTCACCGCGTGACCGGTCACCGCGGCGAAGGCCGACACCGGCAGGTGCACGGTCGGCAGCACCGCCGAGATCAGCGGCGTCGTGTTGGCCGACGACGGCGTGTTCTGGATGATCACGCCGATCGCGCCCGCCGCCGCGGCGTTCGCCACCTTGTTGACCAGCACGTTGCCGCCCCGGTCGCAGACGACGATCTTGCCGGCCACCTTGGCCGGGTCGAGCAGCGGTGCAACACCGTCCGCCGCGCCGTAGCACAAGGCCTGGGTCGAGTTCTCCGCCGCGGTGCCGCCGAAGCCGGCAACGCGCGACCAGGTCAGCGGCGACGTCGGCAGGCCGGTGGTCTGGAACGAAGCCCCCTGTGCGGTGGCACCGCTGCCCAGCGTCACGATGGACTCCGTGTAGCGGTTGTGGGTCGAGTTGCCCACCGTCATGATCCAGGGGCTGATGTGGGCCACCGTGTTCCCGGGGCCGCTGTTGCCGGCCGAGGCCGACACGAACACGCCCGCCGACGCGGCATTGAAGAACGCGACCTCGACCGCGTCGCGGAACGAGGTCTGGCTGCCGGAGATCGAGAAGTTGATGACGTCGGCGCCGTCGGCAACCGCCTTGTCGATCGCCGCGACGCTGTCCGACGGGTAGCAGCCCGCGCGGCCGGCGCCACCGGTGGCCGGATCGGTCGGCACGTAGCAGACCTTGTAGGCTGCGACCCGGGCGCGCGGTGCGATGCCCGACACGCCGGAGATCGTCGTGCCGTTGACGGTGACCGTAACGTTCTCGTTGCCGCCGGCCGTGGACAGCGTGTGCGAGCCGTGGCCGTCCTCGTCACGCGCGGAGTCGGGGTAGCCGTAGGGCCAGGAGGTCAGGATGCCGAGCGACTCGGCCAGCTTCCAGGTCGCATTGAAGTGCTGTGCCCCGATCAGCTTGTTGTTGCAGTTGGCCGCGGTGATGCCGGGGCCGACCTGGCAGCCGCCGAGGTAGCGTCCGGGCGGCAAGGGGTCGTAGACGACCGTGCCCGGCAGGTGCGAGGCGACCGGCTTGCCGGTGGCGTCGACCTTGTCCGAGAACGACGGGTTCTCGGGCCACACGCCGCCGTCCATGTGCGCGACGATGACGTTCTCGCCCTTGATCTGGCGCCCGCTGGCGTCCAGCATCGACCAGGCCCCGCCGGGCTGGTTGATGCCGAGGAAGGTCGGCGTGTAGTTCGTGTCGAGCGGTCGCGGCGTATCGACCGTGATCGCGCGCACGCCCGGATGGGTCGTGAGCTTCTGGAACTCCGAATCGGTGAGCATCGCGGCGAAGCCGTTCAGCACGTTGCGGTAGCGGTAGGTGATCTGGGCCGCCGGCACCGCCGCGGCCACCGCGCTTTGCTGGCGGTCGAGGTGGGCGATGTAGGCCTGCACCGCCGCCGCGTCGGGCCGGAAGCGCTGGCCTGCGGCCGGCCGCGTCGCGGCCAGGCCGGCGATGCGGCCGTCGTAGGCCGCCGCCGGCGCGTCGGCGAGTTCGATGATGTAGCTCTTGCGCGGCGCCGACTGGGCTGCCGCGGCGACGGCGAACGCCGTCAGCGCGACGCCCAGCACGAGTTTCGTGGTCTTCATGTGTTCTCCTCCTGGCATGGACCGCGTCAGGCGCGGCGACGGCGCGAGGCCCCAAGCCCGGCCAGCGCCAGCGCGGCGAGGGCGAGCGAGGTCGGCTCGGGCACTTCGGCGTCGATGTTGTCGAGCGCGAACTGCGCCAGGTTGAAGCCCGGGTTGACGCAGGCGCCGAACTCGTAGACGCAGGCGGTGAAGGTCAGGCTCTGCAGCGCGCCGGCGAGGCCGCCAGTGGCAGCGACCGTGCCGAACGCGAACGTCCCGAACGCGTCCGAGGCACCGAACTCGAAGGACTCGGAGCCGGCCGCGCCGTTGGCGTCGATGAAGGACGCGATGATCCGGCCGGGCAACTCGCCGGGCAAGTAGAAGCCGGGAATCACCGGGATGAACGCGATGTCGAAGGACTTGATCGTGAACAGGCCGACGGCACCGCCCGTCATCGTCACCGACGAGTCGTTCAGGCCACCGTAGAACTGCCCGAGCGCGTTGGTCGGTGCGTTGCCGAAGAAGTAGGCCGCGCTCGTGTCGATCTGGCCGTCGAGGAAGCCGGGGCCGTAGGGACTGCTCACGCCGAACGTGAAGCTGCCGCTGGTGAAGGTGTCGCCACTCGTGTACAGGCTCGGCGTGACGTCCTCGAAGGTCACCAGTTCGGCCTGCGCCGTCGTGGCTGCCGCGAGGCCAAGCACGGTGGCCCCCAGCGCTTTGCTCAGTCTTGACTTGATCATGAACTACCCCACTCCATCGGTTCGCTCTTCGCGGACCGGGCCGATGCCGTCGGAGCGGTCATCGTGCGGGTCGGTCCACGTCAGAGAACGGGCGCGCCGACCCCGTGTCGACGCTGAGCCGCTAGTGTCACGATGAAGGGCAGCCCCTGCCTCCCGACCCCCCATGAACGAGGGTTGAGGAGTTCCCTATGTCGATCCGCTATACACGGAACTCGCCATCCGTCGATCAGGCCAGCCGGCCGTGGCAGTGCTTGTATTTCTTGCCACTGCCGCACGGACAGGGCTCGTTGCGCCCCACCTTGGGCACCTCGCCCCCCGGTGGTGCGCCGGCGCTGTCCTGCGACACGCTGCCGTCCTCGTTGGGGTGCGTGTAGGTCACGTTGCCGACGCGGCTGGCCGCGGCCTCGATCGCCTCGGCGGCCTCGCTGGCCTGCTCCTGCGTCTGGATGCGCACGGTCAGCAGGATGCGCGTGACCTCCAGCTTGACGACGTCGAGCAGCTGGCTGAACAGCTCGAAGGCCTCGCGCTTGTACTCCTGCTTCGGGTTCTTCTGCGCGTAGCCGCGCAGGTGGATGCCCTGGCGCAGGTAGTCCAGCGCCGCCAGGTGCTCGCGCCAGTGCGAGTCGATCGACTGCAGCAGCACCATGCGCATGAAGGGCGTGAACTGCGCCTTGCCGACGATCTCGACCTTGCCCCGGAACATCGCGTCGGCGGCGGCGACGACCTTCTCGACGATGTCCTCGTCGGTGATCGCGTCGCTCGCCTCGACCTCGGCCTGCAGTGACACGTCGAGTTGCCACTCCTCCTTCAGCACCTTCTCGAGCGCCGGCAGGTCCCACTGCTCCTCCAGGCTCTCCGGCGGCACGTAGGTGCGCACGACATCGGTCATCGCGCTCTTGCGCAGGTTGGTGATCTGCTCGTCGAGGTTTTCGGCCTCGAGGATCTCGTTGCGCTGCTGGTAGATGACCTTGCGCTGGTCGTTGGCGACGTCGTCGTACTCGAGCAGCTGCTTGCGGATGTCGAAGTTGCGCGCCTCGACCTTGCGCTGCGCGCTCTCGATGGAGCGATTGACGATGCCGGCCTCGATCGCCTCGCCCTCGGGCATCTTCAGCCGGTCCATGATCGCGCGCACGCGGTCGCCGGCGAAGATGCGCATCAGCGGGTCGTCGAGCGACAGGTAGAAGCGCGACGCGCCCGGGTCACCCTGGCGGCCGGAGCGGCCGCGCAGCTGGTTGTCGATGCGCCGGCTCTCGTGGCGCTCGGTGGCCACGATGCGCAGCCCGCCCGCGGCCTTGACCTGCTCGTGCAGGCCCTGCCACTCGTCCTGCAGCTGCTTGGCGCGGGCGCGCTTGTCCTCCTCGGACAGCGCCGGGTCGGCCTCGAGCAGCTGGACCTGCTTCTCGACGTTGCCGCCGAGCACGATGTCGGTGCCGCGGCCGGCCATGTTGGTCGCGATCGTGATCATCTTCGGCCGGCCGGCCTGGGCCACGATCTCGGCCTCCTTCGCGTGCTGCTTCGCGTTCAGCACCTGGTGCGGCAGCTTGGCCTTGGTCAGCAGGGCCGACAGCAGCTCGGAGTTCTCGATCGACGTCGTGCCCACCAGCACCGGCTGGCCGCGCTCGTGGCAGTCGCGGATGTCGGCGGTGACGGCGTCGTACTTCTCCTTGGTCGTCTTGTAGATGAGGTCGTTGTCGTCCTTGCGGATCGTCGGCTTGTTCGGCGGGATCACGACCGTCTCGAGGCCATAGATCTCCTGGAACTCGAAGGCCTCGGTGTCGGCGGTGCCGGTCATGCCGGCGAGCTTGCCGTACATGCGGAAGTAGTTCTGGAACGTGACCGACGCCATCGTCTGGTTCTCGCTCTGGATCTTGACGCCTTCCTTGGCCTCGACGGCCTGGTGCAGGCCGTCGCTCCAGCGCCGGCCCGTCATCAGGCGGCCGGTGAACTCGTCGACGATGACCACCTCGCCGTTCTGCACCACGTAGTGCTGGTCGCGGTTGTAGAGGTGATTCGCCCGCAGCGCCGCGTAGACGTGGTGCATCAACGCGATATTGCTCGGGTCGTACAGGCTGGCGCCCTCGGCCAGCAGGCCGGCCTCGGCGAGGATCGCCTCGGCCTTCTCGTGGCCGGCCTCGGTCAGGTAGACCTGGTGCGTCTTCTCGTCGACGGTGAAGTCGCCGGGCTCGATCACGCCCTCGCCGGTGCGCGGGTCGGCTTCGCCGATCTGCTTCTTCAGCTTCGGCACCACGGCGTTGATGCGCACGTAGAGCTCGGTGTGGTCCTCGGCCTGGCCGGAGATGATCAGCGGCGTGCGCGCCTCGTCGATCAGGATCGAGTCGACCTCGTCGACGATCGCGTAGTGCAGCCCGCGGGCGACGCGGTCGGCCACCTCGTAGACCATGTTGTCGCGCAGGTAGTCGAAGCCGAACTCGTTGTTCGTGCCGTAGGTGACGTCGGCACGGAAGGCCGCCTGCTTCTCCTCGCGCTGCAGGCCGGGCACGTTGACGCCGACCGTCAGGCCGAGGAAGGTGTACAGACGCCCCATCCACTCGGCGTCGCGACGCGCCAGGTAGTCGTTGACGGTGACCAGATGAACGCCCTTGCCGACGAGCGCGTTCAGGTACACCGGCAGCGTCGCCATCAGCGTCTTGCCCTCGCCGGTGCGCATCTCGGCGATCTTGCCCTGGTGCAGCGCGATGCCGCCGATCAGCTGGACGTCGAAGTGGCGCATCTTCAGCGTGCGCTTGCTGCCTTCGCGGACGACGGCGAAGGCCTCGGGCAGCAGCGCGTCGAGCGAGGCGCCGTCGGCCAGCCGCTGCCGGAACTCGTCGGTCTTGGCGCGCAGCGCGGCATCGTCCAGCGCCTCGAACTGGGGCTCGAGCGCGTTGATCTTCTCGACGATGCCGCGGTAGGTCTTCAGCAGCCGGTCGTTGCGGCTGCCGAACAGCTGGGTCAGGATCTTGGGGAACATGCAGCGTCACCGCCTGGGATGGAGGATGCGACCCGCCTGCAGCAGGCGGCCGCCGGGACCGGAGCCGGACGATGGCGCCGGCGACGCGGTCCCTGGAGTGGCCTGAAGTTGCAGGCGCGGCGCGGCAATTCAAGCGCGCGCTGCGCCAAGCCAATCAGTTTAGCATCCGCCTCAGCGACGACCGGCCTTGGCCTGCGGCCCGCCTTCGGCGCTGGCGAGGAAGCGCGACGGGTTCTGCGGCACGCCGTCGACCATCACCTCGAAGTGCAGGTGGGGCCCGGTCGAGCGGCCGGTGCTTCCGACCTCGGCGACGGTCTGCCCGCGGCGCACCAGGTCGCCGGGCTTGACCAGGATGCGCGACGCGTGGGCGTAGCGCGTCGTCAGGCCGTTGCCGTGGTCGATCACCAGGAGGTTGCCGTACTCGGCATGCCAGTCGGTCGAGGCGACGACGCCGCCGGTGGCGGCGCGGATCGGCGTGCCGGCCGGCGCCGGGAAGTCCAGCCCGGTGTGCAACGCGGTGAACCCGGTGAAAGGGTCGCTGCGGAATCCGAAGCGCGAGCCGATCGGCCCGTCCACCGGCGCGCTGCTCGGCACCATCAGCGCCTGCAGGCGCGACTCGAGCAGGCGCGACTCGATCAGCGTGAACAGGTCGGTGTGCTGACTGGCCGTCAGGTCGACCCGCTCGATCGCCTGCGTCAGCTGCTCCATCGACGGCGTGCCCGCCGGCACGTAGGCGCCGCCCTGACCGCCGCCCTTGGTCTGGCGCAGAGGCGCCAGCTCGCTGGCCGGCACACCGGCCAGGCCGGAGACCCGCTCGCCCATCGCCTCCAGCTTGATCAGCTTGGCCTGCACCTCGCCGAGCCGCTGCGCCATCGCGCTCAGGTTCTCGCGCATGAATCGCTCGCGCTGCTCGACCTCGTCGCGCACGACCCATCGAACGATCTGGCTGACCACCGGCCAGCCCTCGCGCGCCGCCTGCAGGAAGATGAAGTGGTAGACCGCGCCCGAGGCCAGCATCGTCACCAGCGCCAGCGCGATGGCCACGCCGACCAGCTGCAGCCGGGTGAACTGCAGGACTTTGGCACGCGCCAGGGTGGTGTGGGTGATCAGAACCTGCATCGCTACACTCTCCAAGATGTCACGCCAGACGCCCTCGCCGGCCACCTTGCCGGTCGGTGCCGCCCTCGACCGCAGCGAGACGCTGGCGGGGCTGCTGCGGCGCGTGCATGAGTCGAACGCCCGCTACGAAGCCGCGCGGGCAGCGCTGCCCGCCGGCCTGGCGGCCGCCGTGCGACCCGGCCCGCTGGACGACAGCGGCTGGACCCTGCTCGTGCCCAGCGGCGCGGCCGCCGCCAAGCTGCGCCAGTGCCTGCCGGCGGTGGCGTCGTCGCTGGCGGCGTCGGGCTGGGAAGAACGGTCCATCCGCGTCAAGGTCCTCGGCCAGTCAAGCTCGCCGCCGCGGTGACCCCGCGCACGGCCCTGGTGCCGGCTGTCCGAGTCGAACGGACGACCTTCCGCTTACAAGGCGGGTGCTCTACCAACTGAGCTAAGCCGGCGAAGCGCCCGATTGTAGGACGCCGGGTTCGCGCGCCGGGTGACCGTTGCGCGGCGTTACTTGATCCGCTTG
>CALJUI010000383.1 GCA_937975735.1 uncultured Rubrivivax sp. | reverse complement strand
CCGCCCCGGCGTCGAGTACGCCTGGTTCAACAACGTCGAGACCAAGCCCGGCATCGGCTACCCGAAGGAATGGGAGAACCAGGACAAGTGGAACGGCGGCTGGATCCGCAACGCCGACGGCTCGATCAGCCCGCGCCAGGGCGGCAAGTGGAAGCTGCTGATGCGCATCTTCGCCAACCCGAACCTGCCGCAGATCGACGACTACTACGAGCCCTTCACGTTCGACTACGACCACCTGCACTCGGCGCCGGAGATGAAGGCCGCGCCCACCGCGCGCCCGCGCTCGCTGATCACCGGCCAGCGCATGGAGAAGATCGAGTGGGGCCCGAACTGGGAGGAGATCCTCGGCGGCGAGTTCGCCAAGCGCTCGAAGGACAAGAACTTCGACGAGGTGCAGAAGGACATCTACGGCCAGTTCGAGAACACCTTCATGATGTACCTGCCGAGGCTGTGCGAGCACTGCCTGAACCCGGCCTGCGTCGCGTCGTGCCCGTCGGGCTCGATCTACAAGCGCGAGGAGGACGGCATCGTCCTGATCGACCAGGACAAGTGCCGCGGCTGGCGCATGTGCGTCTCGGGCTGCCCGTACAAGAAGATCTACTACAACTGGAAGAGCGGCAAGGCCGAGAAGTGCATCTTCTGCTACCCGCGCATCGAGGCCGGCCAGCCCACCGTGTGCTCGGAGACCTGCGTCGGGCGCATCCGCTATCTGGGCGTGCTGCTGTACGACGCCGACCGCATCGAGGCCGCGGCCGCGGTCGAGAAGGACCGTGACCTCTACCAGGCCCAGCTCGACATCTTCCTCGACCCGAACGACCCGCGCGTGATCGAGCAGGCCCGCCGCGACGGCATCCCGGAGAACTGGCTCGAGGCGGCCAGGAACAGTCCCGTCTACAAGATGGCGGTGGACTGGAAGGTGGCGCTGCCGCTGCACCCGGAGTACCGCACGTTGCCGATGGTCTGGTACGTGCCGCCGCTCTCCCCGATCACCGCCGCGGCCAATGCCGGCCAGGTCGGCGCCAACGGCGAGATCCCGGACGTGAACCAGCTGCGCATCCCGGTCCGCTACCTGGCCAACCTGTTGACCGCGGGCGACACCAAGCCGGTGGTGCGCGCGCTCGAGCGCATGCTCGCGATGCGCGCCTACCAGCGGGCCAAGCACGTCGACGGCGCCGCCAACACCGCGGCGATCGAGCAGGTCAGCCTGAGCGTCGCCGAGGTCGAGGAGATGTATCGCGTGATGGCGATCGCCAACTACGAGGACCGCTTCGTGATCCCGAGCACGCACCGCGAGTACGCCGAGAACGCCTTCAACGTGCGCGGCGGCTGTGGCTTCAGCTTCGGCAACGGCTGCAGCGAAGGCGTCACCGAGACCAGCCTGTTCGGCAGCGAGAAGAAGCGCACCATTCCGATCAAGGCGGAGGTGTGAGATGAAGAAGAACACCCTCACGCTGCGCGCGCTGTCGGCGCTGCTGCGCTACCCGGACGCCGAGTTGCGCGCCCACCTGGAAGCGCTGTCGCAGGCGCTGCACGCCGAGAACGCGCTGCCGGCCGACCGCCTGGCCGAGCTCGACGCGATGATGAGCCGGATGCGCCAGCGCCGGGGCCTGGACGTCGAGGCCGCGTATGTCGAGACCTTCGACCGCGGCCGTGGCACCGCGCTGCACCTGTTCGAGCATGTGCACGGCGACTCGCGCGACCGCGGCCCGGCGATGATCGACCTGATCAAGACCTACGAGGCGGCCGGCCTGCACTTCGGCGACGGCGAGCTGCCCGACCACCTGACGGTCGTGCTCGAGTACGCGTCGACGCAGCCACCGGCGCAGGCCCGCGCCTTCCTGCGCGAGTTCGCGCACATCCTGCAGGCCATCTTCAGCGCGCTGCTGCGCCGCCAGAGCCCCTACGCCAGCGTGCTCGCCGCATTGCTCGACCTGGCCGGCGTCAAGGCCCAGGCCGTGAAGCTGCCGGACGAGCCGGCGCTCGACGAGGACTGGGAAGAGCCGCTCGCCTTCGGCGGCTGCTCGACCTCGGGCCAGGCCCGCCCCGACCAGCCGCAACCGATCCAGATCGTCCGGCGGAGCACCGCCACCACGAACCTCACCGGAGCACGTCCATGAACTCCCTCGTGCACAGCTTTCTCTTCAACGTCTATCCGTACGTCTGCATGGCCGTCTTCCTGATGGGCAGCCTGGCGCGCTTCGACCGCGACCAGTACACGTGGAAGAGCGACTCGTCGCAGCTGCTGCGCGCCGGCCAGCTGCGCTGGGGCAGCAACCTGTTCCACGCCGGCATCCTGTTCCTCTTCTTCGGCCACACGGTCGGGCTGCTGACGCCGCATTTCGTCTACGAACCCTTCATCACGCCGGCGCAGAAGCAACTGGTCGCGATCGTCGCCGGCGGCATCGCCGGCGTGGCCTGCTTCATCGGTCTGACGATGCTGCTGCACCGGCGCATCTTCGACCCGCGCATCCGGCTGACCAGCCACCGCACCGACCTGGCGATCCTGATCATCCTGTGGGTGCAGCTGGTGCTCGGCCTGATCACGCTGCCCTTCTCGCTCGGCCACAGCGACGGCTCGGTGATGCTGGTGCTGTCCGACTGGGCGCAGCGCATCTTCACCTTCCGCCCCGACGCGAGCGGCCTGGTCGCGCTGGCCTGGCCCTACAAGGTGCACCTGGTGCTGGGCATGACGATCTTCCTGCTGTTCCCGTTCAGCCGGCTGGTGCACGTATGGAGCGGGCTGGCCTCGGTGGCCTACCTGTTCCGCCCGTACCAGATCGTGCGCAGCCGGCGCCTGAACGTGCCGGCCGGCCAGACCGAACCGACGCGCACGCTGCGCAGCTGAAGGAGATCGACATGGGATGCGGAAGCAATGGCGGCGGCTGCAGCTGCGCCGAGAACAAGGCGGGGGCGGCCCCCGAGGTCGCGCGGATCAACGGCGTGCCGCTGCACGCACCGGGCGACCGTCCGGACGACGAGACGCTGCGTCAGCGCGCCTGCACCGAACTGCTGCGCCAGCAGGCGGTGCTGAGCGGCCGGCTCGCGCCGAGCGACCAGCCCACCGGCGACGGCGTCAGCAGCGCTGCGGCCACCGCGGCGATCGAGGCGCTGCTGGACGAGGAACTGCGCGTGCCGGTCCCCGACGAAGCCGCCTGCCGGCGCCACTTCCAGGCCCATGCCGGCCGCTATGCGCAGGGCGAGCGGGTGATGGCCCGGCACATCCTGTTCGCGGTCACGCCCGGCGTCGACGTCAAGGCATTGCGCGAGCGCGCCGAAGCGGTGCTGATCGAGGTCCGCGCCGACCCGACGCGCTTCGCGTCGAGGGCGGGCGAGCTGTCGAACTGCCCGAGCAGCCTCGAAGGCGGCGCACTGGGCTGGCTGACGCCTGCCGAGTGCGCGCCGGAGTTCGCGCGCGAGCTCTTCGGGCTGCCCGACGTCGGGGTGCTGCCGCGCCTGGTGCACAGCCGCTTCGGCCTGCACGTGGTCGAGGTGCTGTCGCGCGAGCCGGGCCAGGTGCCCGACTTCGAGCAGGTGCGCGACGCGGTCGCGCAGTCGCTTCACCAGCAGGCCTTCGCCACGGCGCTGCGCCAGTACCTGATGCAGCTCGCCGGCCGCGCGGCAATCGACGGCGTCGCGCTGGAGGCCGCCGACAGCCCGCTGGTGCAGTAGCCCCGATGCCCGACGACCTCCTGCACCGACTGCGGCGTTTCCACGACGACGCGTTCCCGCTCTACGAGCAGCGGTTCAAGGAGCTCGTCGACGACGGGCAGCATCCGACGACGCTGTTCATTGGCTGCTCCGATTCGCGGCTGGTGCCCTACCTGTTGACCGGTGCCGGGCCCGGCGAGCTGTTCCTCGTGCGCAACGTCGCTGCGTTGGTGCCGCCCTACGATGGGTCGGCCGGCTACCACGGGACCGCGGCGGCGATCGAGTTCGGGGTGCTGGCGCTCGACGTCCAGCGCATCATCGTCTGTGGCCACAGCCACTGCGGCGGCATTCGCGCGCTCTATGGGGGCGTGCCGGAGGCGGCGCCGAACCTCGCCGCCTGGCTCGAGCTGGCCGCCGAGGCACGCCTGCCGGTGGCCGAACCCGGCCCCGAGGTGCTGCGCCGGACCGAGCAGCGTGCCATCGTGCTGCAGCTCGAGCGGCTGATGGACTACCCGATGGTGCGCGAGCGCGTCGAGGCGGCCAGGCTTTCACTGCACGGCTGGCATTACGTCATCGAGGACGGCGAAGTGCATGTCTTCGACGTGCAGCGCGGCAGCTTCGTGCCGGCGTCGCGATCCGAGCACAGCGGCACCGGTCCGTACCGCCCGGCCGAGCCGGAGGCCCCGATCTTCAACGAGATCGACGGCAGCTACCGGCGATACACCGCATCGTGCGGCCCGACGTCGGCTTGATGCGGCGCAAGCCGGTTGGGCGCTGCCGGTCCTAGGCTCGCTCGTTGCACTGTCCTCGATCCGCCATGCACGCAGTCCAACAGCACATCGCCCCCGAACTCCTCGCGCCGCTCCAGCGCGGCGGCCTGTCGCCGCTGCATCTCGGCGGCCGCGCGCTGCTGCCGATCGTGCAGGGCGGCATGGGCGTCGGCGTCTCCGCGCACCGCCTGGCCGGCAGCGTGGCCGCGCTCGGCGGCGTCGGCACGATCTCGTCGGTGGACCTGCGGCGCCACCACCCGGACCTGATGGACCGCACCCGCGGCCTCGACATGGCCGAGAGCGACAGCGCCAAGGCGACCATCGACGCCGCCAACCTGGAGGCGCTGGCGCGCGAGATCGCGGCGGCGCGCGAGCGCGCCCAGGGCCGCGGACTGCTGGCGATCAACGTGATGCGCGCGGTCAGCGAGTACGGCCCGTCGGTGACCCGGGCGCTCGAATGCGGCATCGACGCCGTCGTCGTCGGCGCCGGCCTGCCGCTGGACCTGCCGGACCTGGCCCGCGAGCACCCGAAGGCACTGCTGGTGCCGATCCTGTCGGACGCGCGCGGCGTGCAGCTGGTGGTGAAGAAGTGGGAGCGCAAGCAGCGCCTGCCCGATGCCATCGTCATCGAACACCCGGCGCTCGCCGGCGGCCACCTCGGCGCGGCGAAGATCGCCGACCTCACCGACCCGCGCTTCGACTTCGAACAGGTGATCCCGCAGGCGCTGGCCTTCCTGCGCAGCGCCGGCATCGAGCGCGAGATCCCGCTGATCGCCGCCGGCGGCGTGCGCAGCTTTGCCGACATCCGGCGCCTGCAGGCGCTCGGCGCTGCCGCGGTGCAGCTCGGCACGCCGTTCGCGGTGACCATCGAAGGCGACGCCGACGAGGCCTTCAAGCGCGTGCTGGCCGAGGCGCGCGACGAGGACCTGGTGGAATTCACCAGCGTCGCCGGCCTGCCGGCGCGTGCCGTCGCCACGCCCTGGCTGAAGGCCTACCTGAAGGCCGAGCCGCGGCTGCAGGCCGTCGTGCACGCCAAGCAGCGCTGCACCAAGGCCTTCGACTGTCTGGCGCAGTGCGGGCTGCGCGACGGCCTCGCCGGCTGGGGGCAGTTCTGCATCGACCACCAGCTCGCGGCCGCGCTGCGCGGCGAGCTGAAGAAGGGGCTGTTCTTCCGCGGCAAGGGCGCGCTGCCCTTCGGCAACCAGATCCGCAGCGTGCGCGAGCTGGTGGAGCGCCTGCTGGCGCCCGAGCCCTCGCCGGCCTGAACCCGACCGGATGGACCTGATCGAGGCCTATCCGCCAATCAGGCAGGCGCATGTCGCGCTGGTCGGGCTCAGCGTCGGCCTGTTCGCGGCGCGCGGCGTCGGCGTGCTGGCGCGCGCGTCGTGGCCGCTGCATGCGCTGCCGCGGATCGGCAGCGTCGTCATCGACACGCTGCTGCTGGCCACCGGCGCGCTGCTGTGGTCGATGCTCGGCCTGAACCCGCTGCAGCAGACCTGGCTGGGCGTGAAGCTCGCGCTGCTGCTCGTCTACATCGCACTCGGCTCGGTGGCCTTGAGGCGCGCGCGGACGCCCGGCGGACGCCTCGCGGCCTTCGTCGCCGCCCTGGCGACAGTGGCCTGGATGGCCGGCATCGCGCTGGCCCACGATCCTCGCGGCTGGTTCGCGGCGGGCTGACCCCGTCGGCTTGACCCTGCTCAAAACCACGTCGCGAGCGGGTCCCGAGCATCGGGGGCCATGAAGACCATTCCCGTGCGCACCGCGGCGCCGCCGCCGGCCGCCGGCCAGCCTCGCGGCTGGCGCCTGGCCTGGTTGTTCGCGGCCCCGCACCGCCTCGCCTTTGCCGCCGGCGCGCTGATGCTCGCCACCAGCGGTGCCTGGTGGGCCGCGGTGATGACCGGCCGGCTGCTCGGACTCGTCGCCACGCCGGCCTTGCCGCCGACGATCGTGCACGGCCTGTGGATGGCGCTGGGTTTCATGCCGCTGTTCTTTGCCGGTTTCCTGTTCACCGCGGGGCCGAAGTGGCTGGGCCTGCCCGCGGTCGACGCACGAAGCCTGCGCGGCCCGGTGGCGGCGCAGCTGGCCGGCTGGCTCGTGCTGCTGATCGCCGCGCAGGTGTCGAACCCGGTCGAGGCGCGCGTGCTCGGCGGCCTGGGCGTCGGTGCGGCGACCGTCGGCTGGAGCGCGATCGCCTGGCGCTTTGCGATGATGGTCCGCCGCAGCCGCGCGCCCGACCGCGTGCACGCGGCGGTGATCGCGGGCGCCGGCGCGATCGGCGCACTGGCGTTCGTGGTGGCGGCGGTGGCCCTGGCGAGCGGCGACTTTCACCTCGTGCGGCTGGCGACGCTGGTCGCGCTGTGGGGATTCATCGGCATCGTCTACGTCGCGGTCGCGCACGGGATGATCCCGTGCTTCTCCGCCTCGGCCCTGCCGGTCCTCGACGCCTGGCGGCCGATGTGGCTGCTGACGGTCTTCGTCGCGACGCTCGCGCTGCAGGGCGGCTTCGCGGTCGCCGAGGCGCTGGTCTGGCCGCTGCCGACGGCCTGGCAGCTGGCGCGCGCCGCGCTCGAGGCGGTATTCGGCGTGGGCGTGCTGGCGCTGGCGCTGCGCTGGGGCCTGGTGCAGAGCCTGAAGGTGCGGCTGCTGGCGATGCTGCACATCGGCTTCTTCTGGCTCGGCATCGCCTTCGTGCTGTCGGCGGCGTCGCATGTCCTCGGCCTGATCGGCGACCGCTCGCTGGGGCTGGCGCCGCTGCACGCGTACACGATGGGCTTTCTCGGCTCGACGCTGATCGCGATGGCCACGCGCGTCAGCGCCGGCCACGGCGGCCGCACGCTGGCCGCCGATGGCGTGGTCTGGGCGCTGTTCTGGGCATTGCAGGCGGCGGTCATGCTGCGCATCGCCGGCGCGGTGGCGACGCCGCTCGGCTGGCCCGCGACGCCGATCCTGACAACCGCGTCGCTGCTGTGGGCTGCCGTCGTCATCGCCTGGGCCTTGCGCTATGGTCGATGGTACGGGCAGCCCCGGATCGACGGTCGCCCCGGCTGAGCGCTGACGACGATCAAGCCCGCGCGCTGCCGGCTGGGCCACGATGCGGCTCGCCCGCACTCACCCGAACCCAGGACTCCTCATGACCGAACCCGTCCAGCACAAGACCGTCGCCGCGAACAAGGCCCGCAACCCGCTGCCGGCGCAGCCGATCAGCGCCGAAGTGCTGCTCGAGAAGTACGCCAAGGGCGACGAGAAGACCGCCGACGACGTGCGCCGCCGCGTCGCGCGGGCGCTGGCCGCTGCCGAGGCGCCCGAACAGCGGGCGAACTGGGAGGCGAGGTTCCTCGAAGCGCAGCAGCGCGGCTTCGTGCCGGCCGGCCGCATCGACTCGGCCGCGGGCACCGACCTGAGCGCGACGCTGATCAACTGTTTCGTGCCACCGCTCGGCGACAGCATCACGCAGGACGACGCCGCCCCCCCGGAGATCTACACCGCGCTGGCCGAGGCCGCCGAGACGATGCGCAAGGGCGGCGGCGTCGGCTACGACTTCTCGCGCATCCGCCCAGCCGGCGCCTGGGTCGGCAGCACGCAGAGCAGCGCCTCCGGCCCGGTCAGCTACATGCGCGTGTTCGACCGCAGTTGCGAGACGGTCGAGTCGGCCGGCGCCCGCCGCGGCGCGCAGATGGGCGTGCTGCGCTGCGACCACCCGGACGTCGAGGCCTTCATCCGCGCCAAGGACCAGGGCGACCTGAAGAACTTCAACATCTCGGTCGGCGTCACCGATGCGTTCATGAAGGCGGTGGTCGACGACGGCCCGGTCGAGCTCGTGCACCGTGCCGAGCCGGGCGCGAAGCTCAAGGCCGCCGGTGCGCGCCAGCGCGACGACGGGTTGTGGGTCTACCGCACGCTGCGCGCCCGCGCACTGTGGGACGCCATCATGCGTTCGACCTACGACCACGCCGAGCCCGGCGTGCTCTTCCTCGACCGCATCAACGCCGACAACAACCTCGGCTACTGCGAGACGATCGCCAGCACCAACCCCTGTGCGGAGCAGCCCCTGCCGGCCTACGGCTGCTGCTGCCTGGGCTCGGTCGACCTGACGCGCTTCGTGCGCGACCCGTTCACGCCGGAGGCGCGCTTCGACGACGCCGGCTTCGCGGAGGTCTGCGCGGTCGCCGTGCGCATGCTCGACAACGTGCTCGACGTCACCGTCTGGCCACTGCCGCAGCAGCAGGAAGAGGCGCGCAGCAAGCGCCGCATCGGCCTCGGGTTCACCGGCCTGGGCGATGCGCTGATCATGCTCGGCCTGCGCTACGACACCGACGCCGCGCGCGCCTGCGCGCGCCGGCTGTCCGAGGTGATGCGCGACGCGGCCTACGGCGCCTCGGTGGATCTGGCGATCGAGCGCGGCGCCTTCCCGCTGTTCAACCGCGACCTTTACCTCTCGGGCGGGCGCTTCGCGTCGCGGCTGCCGGCGGCGCTGAAGGAGCGCATCCGCGCGCACGGCATCCGCAACTCCCACCTGCTGTCGATCGCCCCGACCGGCACGATCAGCCTGGCCTTCGCCGACAACGCCAGCAACGGCATCGAGCCGCCGTTCTCCTGGACCTACACGCGCAAGAAGCGCATGCCCGACGGCAGCCACCGCGAGTTCGTCGTCGAGGACCATGCCTGGCGGCGCTTCAAGCACCAGTTCGGCGCCGACGCGCCGCTGACGCCGGCCTTCGTGACCGCGCTCGAGATGAGCGCGGCCGATCATGCCGCGATGGTCGCCGCGGTCGCGCCGACGATCGACACCTCGATCAGCAAGACCGTCAACGTGCCCGCCGACTACCCCTACGCGCACTTCCAGGACCTGTACCTGCAGGCCTGGAAGTCCGGACTCAAGGGCCTGGCGACCTACCGGCCGAACAGCGTGCTCGGTTCGGTGCTGAGCACGACGACCGAGGCCGCGCCGCCGCTGCGCGTCGCCGACGCCGACCAGCGCCTGCGTCTGGACAAGCTGCCGACGCCGGTGCTCGCCAGCCTGCGCTGGCCGGGACGGCCGGACCTGGCGGCGGGCAATGCCGCCTGGACCTTCATGGTCCAGCATCCGCACGGCGACTTCGCGCTCTTCGTCGGCGAACTGCCGGGCGAGGACGGGGGCAAGCCACGTCCCTTCGAGGCCTGGGTCAACGGCGCCGAGCAGCCGCGCGGCCTGGGCGCGCTGGCCAAGACACTGTCGATGGACCTGCGCGCCAACGACGCCGCCTGGCTGCAGCTCAAGCTCGACGCGCTGGCCACCGTCGCCGAGGAGCGATCGTTCGAGATGCCCTTCCCGCCGGACGGGGCCAAGCGCCTGTTCCCCGGTGTCGTCGCGGCCACCGCGGCGGTGATCCGCTGGCGCTGCGAGCAGCTCGGCGCGCTGCCCGACCCGAACCGGCCGGCGCCGACGCCGGTGCTCGACGCGATGTTCAGCCGCCACGAGCCGCGCACCGGCACCTCGGGCACGCTGGCCTGGGCGGTCGACATCGACAACCCGGCCACGCACGAGCGCTTCACGCTGACGCTGAAGGAGGTGGCGCTGGCGGCCCCGGACGGCAGCACCGTCACGCGCCCCTGCGCGATGGGCCTGGCCGGCAACTACCCGCGCGCGCTCGACGGCCTGGCGCGCGTGCTGTCACTGGACATGCGCGTGATCGACCCGGCCTGGATCGGCATGAAGCTGCGCAAGCTGCTGAACTACGCCGAGCCGCTGGGCCACTTCATGGCCTTCGTGCCGGGGCTGGAAGGCAGCGAGCGGCGGCAGCAGGTCTGGCCGTCGACCGTGGCCTACCTGGCGCGGCTGATCATCCACCGCTACGCGATGCTCGGCGTGCTCGACGAGCAGGGATTCCCGCTGCGCGAGATGGGCGTGCTCGCAACACCGCAGTCGCACGGGGCGCCGGCACCGATGGCCGGCCTGCCCTGCCCCGAGTGCGGCAACGCGACGCTGATCCACAAGGACGGCTGCGACTTCTGCACCGCCTGCGGCTACGTTGGGCAGTGCGGGTGAGCACCGGCGGGCTCTTCGATTCGCCGGCGGCGGGCTTCGACGCTCCGTTCGACCTGCTCGACGCCTGTCATGGCCGCGTGCGACGCATGCTCGCGCTGCTCCAGCGCCTGCAGGCCCACCTGGCCGCCCAGGGCGCCGACGAACAGGCGAGGCAGGCGGCACGCGACGTGATGCGCTACTTCGACCTCGCCGCGCCGGCGCACCACGAGGACGAGGAGCGGCATGTCTTTCCGGCGCTGCTGCACGCGGACCCGGCGCGCTGGGGACCTGTGGTCGCGCGCCTGCGCGAGGACCACGCGCAGATGGCCGACGAGTGGCAGCGATCCCGCGAGGCGCTGGCCGGCGTCGCGGCCGGCCGCTGGGACCCTGCGACGCAGACCCAGGCACTGTCCTGGGCGCGTTTCGCGGCGCTCTACGCCGGCCACCTGGTGACCGAGGACGACGCGGTCTTCCCGGCCGCCATCGCGCTGCTGGACCCGCCCGCGCTGGCCGCCATGGGCGCCGAGATGGCGGGCCGCCGCGGCGTCGGCGACCCGACGCGATAGCGCGTCCGCGGACCCGGAGGACAACGACCATGTACAAGCGATTGCTGGTCCCGGTGGACGGCTCCGATCTGTCCGAACGCGCGATGACCGAGGGGCTGGCGCTCGCCCGCCAGCTCGGCGCACAGGTGATCGGTTTCGTCGTCGAAGCGTTGGCGCCACTGCCGGCCGCCGGCATGCACCTGAGCAGCTACCAGCGCGCCGTGGCCGACCACGAGGCCGGCAGCGAGGCGCATGCCACCCGCGTGCTCGCCCGCTTCGCCGCCGAGGCCTCGGCGCTCGGCGTGCCCTTCGAGGGTCATCACGCGAACGACGACGACGTCGCCGCCGCGATCGCCAGCGCCTGCGCGCGCCACCAGGGCGACATGATCGTGATGGTCACGCACGGTCGCGGCATCTTCGGCGAGCTGCTGTTCGGCTCGCACACGAAGAAGGTGATGGCGCTGACGAAGACGCCGCTACTCGTGCTGCACTGAGCCGGGTGGCGCCGGCTCGCTCAGCTCGGCAAGGCAGCGCAGACACAGGCAGCCGGTGTAGGTCCGGCGCAGTGCGACCAGCCGCGCCGCCGACAGCGTCACGGTGGCGCAGGGACAGGGCGAGGGATCGCCGGCGCCGCAGTGGAACGCCTCGCCGCAGCGCGGGCAGCGGTCGGCCTGCGGCTCGAGCGTCACGGTGCTGAGCCCTCGCGCAGCAGCGGCGTCACGGCCTCGCGCACCTCCGGCGGCACCGGCACCGGTCGCTGGCTGGCTCGGTCGACGTAGACGTGCACGAAGTGGCCTTCCGCGGCCGCCTCGTCCTCGTCGTTCCTGAACACCGCGAGCTCGTAGCGCAGGCTGCTGCCGCCGATGCGCGCGACGCGCAGCCCGACGGTCACGCGGTCGGGAAAGCTGATCGGCGCGAAGTAGCGGCACTGCGTCTCGACGACCAGCCCGACGGTCGGCGAAGCCTCGAGGTCGAGCACGCCGGCGTCGATCAGGTGCCTGTTCACCGCCGTGTCGAAGAACCCGTAGTAGACGACGTTGTTGACATGGCGGTAGGCGTCGTTGTCGGACCAGCGCGTGCTGATCGACGTGAAGTGCATGTAGTCGGCGCGGCGCGCCGGCGCAGGTCGAGCATTCATGGCGGACACCTCCGCGACAAAGAAGAACGGCACCCCGAGGAGTGCCGTGCTTGCATCGAACCATTTGGCGGAGCGGACGGGGCTCGAACCCGCGACCCCCGGCGTGACAGGCCGGTATTC
>CALJUI010000382.1 GCA_937975735.1 uncultured Rubrivivax sp. | reverse complement strand
GAACAGGCCCGACTCGACGTGCGGCAGGAAGGCGTCCTGCTGCGCCTTGTTGAAGCGGTGCACCTCGTCGACGAAGACCACCGTGCGCCGCCCCTGGTGGCGCGCGAGTTCGGCGCGCTCGACCGCCTCGCGAATGTCCTTGACGCCGGCGAGCACCGCCGACAGCACGATGAACTGCGCGTCGCTGGCGCCGGCCACCAGCCGCGCCAGCGTCGTCTTGCCGACACCCGGCGGGCCCCACAGGATCATCGAGTGCAGCCGGCCGCTGTCGAGCGCCACGCGGAGCGGCTTGCCGGGCCCGAGCAGATGGCGCTGGCCGATGACTTCGTCGAGCGTGCGCGGCCGAAGCCGCTCGGCCAGCGGCGCCGCCTCGCCGGCCGGCGGGTCGAACAGGCTGTCCTGGGCGCTCATGCCGTCATTGTGACGGCGGCGGCGCAACCGATGTTCGGCTATTGCTCGAGCACGTCTGCACCGGACGGCGGCGTGAACACGAAGCGCGAAGGCACCGGTGCCGTGTCGGTCGCGAAGCCCTCGAAGCGCAGCAGCGAGCGCTGGCCGAACGCGTCGAGGATCTCGACCGCCGCGAGCACGCGGCCCTTGAAGCCCACTGCCATCCACTTGAAGCCCCCGTCGGGAGCCTTCGGCACCGCGCGCACCCATTGCAGTCCATCCCGGTCGGGCAGCGCCGACAGCTCGAAGGACGGATCGAGCGCGCCGCCGGCCAGCAGCGCCGCCGGCGTCTGGCCGAGCGCGCTCTGGATCTTGCGCACCGTGACCTGGTTCAGGTCCGGGTCGTGGACCCACACACGCTGACCGTCGGCGACGATCGACTGCGGATAGGGCTTGAGGTAGTCGAAGCGGAAGCGGTTCGGGCGCGAGAACTCGAATCGCCCGCTCGAGGTCTTCGTCTTCGCGCCGTCGGGCGAGGTCACGACCTGCGTGAAGGTCGCGCGGCCGGAGTCCACGTCGCGCACGAAGTCGCGCAGGATCTGCACCGCGTCGGCGCGGGCCAGGCCGAGCGCGCCGCACAGCACCAGCGCGATGCCGATGCGCCTCATTCGTCGCGCTTCGGGACCAGCAGGTCCCGGTTGCCGTTGCTCGCCATCGGACTTACGAGCCCGGACTTCTCCATTTGTTCCAGCAGACGCGCGGCGCGGTTGTAACCGATGCGCAGATGGCGTTGCACCAGCGAGATCGACGCGCGCCGCTGCTGCAGCACGACGGCCACCGCCTGGTCGTACATCGGGTCGGCCTCGCCCGCCGGGCCGCCGTCGGCCGGCGCGTCGCCGTCACCGTCCAGGGTGCCGCCTTCGAGGATGCCCTCGATGTAGTTCGGTTCGCCCTGGGTGCGCAGATACTCGACGACGCGGTGCACCTCGTCGTCGCTGACGAAGGCGCCGTGCACGCGCACCGGCACGCCGGCGCCGGCGCTCAGGTAGAGCATGTCGCCCTGGCCGAGCAATGCCTCGGCACCCATCTGGTCGAGGATGGTGCGGCTGTCGATCTTGCTGCTGACCTGGAACGACAGCCTCGTCGGAATGTTGGCCTTGATCAGGCCGGTGATCACGTCCACGCTCGGCCGCTGCGTCGCCAGGATCAGGTGGATGCCGGCAGCGCGCGCCTTCTGCGCCAGCCGCGCGATCAGCTCCTCGATCTTCTTGCCGACGACCATCATCAGGTCGGCCAGTTCGTCGATCACGACGACGACATGCGGCAGCCTCTCGAGCGGCTCCGGCTCGTCGGGGGTCAGGCTGAACGGGTTGCCGATCTTCTCGCCGCGCTCGGTGGCCTCGTCGATCTTGCGGTTGTAGCCGGAGAGCTGGCGCACGCCGAGCTTGCTCATCAGCTTGTAGCGCCGCTCCATCTCGCCGACGCACCAGTTCAGCGCGTTGGCGGCCTGCTTCATGTCGGTGACCACGGGCGCGAGCAGGTGCGGAATGCCCTCGTAGACGCTCATCTCGAGCATCTTCGGGTCGATCAGGATCAGCCGAACGTCGCGCGCCTCGGCCTTGTACAGCAGGCTCAGGATCATCGCGTTGATGCCGACCGACTTGCCCGCGCCGGTGGTGCCGGCGACCAGGCAGTGCGGCATCTTCGCCAGGTCGGCGACGACCGGGTTGCCGACGATGTCCTTGCCCAGGCCCAGCGTCAGCATCGAATGGGCGTCGTTGTAGACCTGCGAGCCGAGGATCTCGGCCAGTCGGATCGTCTGCCGGCGCGCGTTCGGCAGCTCGAGCGCCATGTAGTTCTTGCCCGGCACGACCTCGACGACGCGGATGCTGACCAGCGACAGCGATCGCGCCAGGTCCTTGGCCAGGTTGACCACCTGCGCGCCCTTGACGCCGGTCGCCGGCTCGATCTCGTAGCGGGTGATCACCGGGCCCGGGCTGGCCGCGACGACGCGCACCTCGACGCCGAAGTCCTTGAGCTTCTTCTCGATCATCCGGCTCGTCATCTCGAGCGACTCCGGCGTCGCCGACTCCTGGCGCGCCGGCGCCGCGTCGAGCAGGTCGACCTGCGGCAGCCGGGTGTCGGCCAGTTCGACGAACAGCGGCTTCTGTCGCTCCTTGGCCACGCGCTCGGACTTCGGCACCTCGGCCACCGTCTTCTCGATGACCAGCGGCGGGTGCTCGGGCGCCTCGGCGCGCACCTCCTCGATCACCAGCTCGCGCTCGCGCAACAGCTGCTCGCCGATGCGCCGATCCTCCTCGCGCTCGGCGCGGACCTGGCGGCGTTCGCCGAAGGCCTCGATGCGGGCCCCGATCGTGTCGGCGACGCGGACCCAGGAAAAGCGCAATGCCAGCGACAGGCCGAACACGAGCGCCGCGATCCACAACACGCCCGAGCCGGCGAAGCCCAGCCAGCGCATCGACAGCGGCCCCAGCGTCACGCCGAGCACGCCGCCCGCGTGGCCCGGCAGGTGCGGTTCCCAGTGGTACAGGCGGGTCCACTCGAGGGAAGAACTCGCGGCCAGCAGCAGCGCCAGTCCGGCCCACACCGCCCATCGCGGTGCGCCGGCCCCCTCCTCGATCGGCGCGGCGCCACGCAGCGAGCGGGCCAACGCGCCCAGCCACGCGCGCGCCGTCACCGGCAACAGCCACCAGGCCGAGAAGCCGAAAAAGAAGTAGGCCAGGTCCGAGGCCCAGGCGCCGAGCAGACCGACCTTGTTCTGAACCGCGCTGGCGCTGCCCGAGGTCGTGAAGGCGGCGTCGGCCGGGTCGTGCGTGAGCATGGCCAGCAGGAACAGCAACCAGGCCACGCCCCCGACCGCCAGCCACAGTTGCACCCGCCAGGGCACGGCCGGACGCGAGGCGCCGGCAGCCGGCGACGCGCCGTCGCTGCCGAGGGATCCGAGGGGGAACGTCATGGCCTCGATTGTGGCCGATGCGCTCGCACCGGTCCGCGGCCGCTCACTCGTTCTGCAGCCGCTCCTTGATGATCACCGAGCCGTTGTCCTGCGTCTCGATGACCCCGCGCTCCTCGAGGTCCTTCATCACGCGGCTGACCATCTCGCGCGAGGCCCCGACGACCTTGGCCATGTCCTGGCGCGAGACCTTGTGGCGGATGATCTGCACGCCCTCGGCGTCGGTCTCGGCCATGTCGAGCAGCGTGCGGGCCACGCGGCCATAGACATCGAGCAGCGCGAGCGACTCGATCTGGCGATCCGCATTGCGCAGCCGCCGCACCAGGCCACGCAGGATCGCGTAGGACAGCGTGGAGTTCTCGGGCAGGCAGCGGGCGAAGTCGGAGCGCTGCAGCACCAGCATGTCGGTCTGGATCTCGGCGCGCACCGTCGCGGAGTGCGGCTCGTTGTCGATCAGGCTCATCTCGCCGACGTAGTCGCCGGCCTCCAGCACGGCCAGGATGACCTCGCGCCCGCGCGTGTCCGAGGTCAGCACGCGAGCCCGGCCGTTCAGCAGGATGAACAGCGCATTGCTCTTGCGCCCCTGCTCGACCACCAGCTCGCCGCGCCGGAAGCGCCGCTTGACGACGGCGTCGGCGATCGACTGCGCCTGCTCGGCCGTCAGCATCGAAAACAACGGCACCCGCCGGATCAGGTCGAGATTCGACAACATCGACATCGTTTTTGCCCCTCTGTTCTTCTGTCTGCAAAACCGCGGCACCGCCTGTCGCGTGGACGGTGCCTAGAATCCCGCTATTGTGCCCATAGGTGGTGTGGTAACCACGCGGGCGGACCCCATGTGCCATGCAGGCGTCGGTTCGACGCGACGCTGCGGCTGCACGCACATCATTACTGACGGATTCATTCGATGACCACCCCCACCCACGCCCAGGTGCTGATCCTGGGGTCCGGCCCCGCCGGCTACACCGCGGCGCTGTACGCGGCGCGCGCGAACCTGAAACCGGTGCTGATCACCGGCATGGCCCAGGGCGGCCAGCTGATGACGACGACCGACGTCGACAACTGGCCGGCCGACGTCGACGGCGTGATGGGCCCCGACCTGATGCAGCGCTTCGAGAAACACGCGCAGCGCTTCGACACGCAGATCGTGTTCGACCACATCAATGCCGTCGACTTCTCGCAGCGCCCCTTCAAGCTCACCGGCGACAGCGGCAGCTACACCTGCGACAGCCTGGTGATCGCCACCGGCGCCAGCGCCAAGTACCTGGGCCTGCCCAGCGAGCAGGCCTTCATGGGCAAGGGCGTCAGCGGCTGCGCCACCTGCGACGGCTTCTTCTACAAGGCGCAGGACGTGTGCGTGGTCGGCGGCGGCAACACCGCGGTCGAGGAAGCGCTGTACCTGTCCAACATCGCCTCCAAGGTGCACCTGATCCACCGCCGGGACAAATTCCGCGCCGAGGCGATCCTGGTCGACAAGCTGATGGCCAAGGTCGAGTCCGGCAAGGTCGAGCTGCACCTGTGGCACACGCTCGACGAGGTGCTGGGCGACGCCAGCGGCGTGACCGGCGTGCGCATCAAGGCGACCCAGGACGGCGCCACCACCGACCTGACGCTCAAGGGCTGCTTCATCGCGATCGGCCACCAGCCCAACACCGACATCTTCAAGGGCCAGCTCGAGATGAAGGACGGCTACATCATCACGAAGACCGGGCTGAACGGCTTCGCGACGATGACCAGCGTGCCCGGCGTGTTCGCCGCCGGCGACGTGCAGGACCACGTCTACCGCCAGGCCATCACCTCCGCCGGCACCGGCTGCATGGCCGCGCTCGACGCGCAGCGCTTCCTGGAGCAACAGGCCGGCTGATCGCTCGATTTCGCTGTATACTTATGGGCTTTGCTGCGCGTCAAACGCTGCGCGGCAGTCCCGAACAGTCATTGGAGAGCGTCATGGCACGCGTCTGTCAGGTCACGGGCAAGGGCCCGATGGTGGGAAACAACGTCTCCCACGCCAACAACAAGACCAAGCGCCGGTTCCTGCCGAACCTGCAGTACCGCCGTTTCTGGGTCGAGAGCGAGAACCGCTGGGTCCGCCTGCGCGTGTCCAACGCGGCGCTGCGGCTGATCGACAAGAAGGGCATCGACGTCGTGCTCGCCGACCTGCGCGCGCGCGGCGCGGCCTGAGCCTGCAACCCTAGGAGAACACCATGGCTGCCAAAGGCGGACGCGAAAAGATCAAGCTGGAGTCCTCGGCGGGCACCGGCCACTTCTACACGACGAGCAAGAACAAGAAGACCACGCCGGAGAAGCTCGAGTTCCTGAAGTTCGATCCGAAGGCACGCAAGCACGTGCTGTACAAGGAAACGAAGCTGAAGTAGGGAAAAGAAGCGGGGTCGCCTCGGCGACCCCTTCTCGATGGAGGGCCGCTCGCGCGGCCCTTCTTCTTTGCCCGACGATCTTCGTCAGGCGTGCGCGGCGCGCAGCTTGCGCGAGAAGTCCTGCAGCGCGGCGATGCCGCTCTCCTCGGCGCGGTGGCACCAGGCCTGAAGGTCGGCGACCAGGTGCTCGGCCGACACGTTGGTGCGCGTCCACAGCTGACGCAGCTCCTCGCGCATGGCCAGCAGCTTGGCCAGCGTGTCGCTCTGCCCGACGGCCTTGGCCAGCGCCGGCTTGATCTCGTGCGGGATCTTGTCGTCGTCGCGGTGCAGCCAGTTCTTGGCCACCAGCATCTCCTTCCAGCGTGCCGTGTTCTGCGCGCCCTGAGACTGCAGGCGACCGAGTTCGTCGCGCACCGCGCGCCGCATTTCGGTGGCGTACTTGGCCATCACCTCGTAGCGGTTGGCGATGATGGCCTCCAGCGTCTTGCCGTCGGCGACCGGCTTGACCGGGCCCAGCGCCAGCCTCGGCGCGGTCTTGCGCACCTTGGCCCAGCCGACCAGTTCCATCGCGCGGATGTAGCCCCAACCGATGTCGAACTCGAAGGGCTTGACCGACAGCTTGGCCGATGTCGGGTAGGTGTGATGGTTGTTGTGCAGTTCCTCGCCGCCGATCAGGATGCCCCAGGGCGAGATGTTGGTCGACGCATCCGGCGCCTCGAAGTTGCGGTAGCCCCACCAGTGACCCAGGCCGTTGATGATGCCCGCCGCGGTGACCGGGATCCAGGCCATCTGCAGGGCCCAGACCGCCGCGCCGATGGCGCCGAACAGCGCCAAGTCGATGATCAGCATGAGGCCGACGCCCTGCCAGGAGTAGCGCGAATACAGATTCCGCTCGATCCAGTCGTCCGGCGTGTTGTGGCCGTACTTCTGCAGCGTATCCTGGACCTTGGCCTCGGCGCGGTAGAGCTCGCTGCCGCGCAGCAGCACGGTGTCGATGCCGCGCGTGACCGGGCTGTGCGGGTCGTCGACGGTCTCGCACTTGGCGTGGTGCTTGCGATGGATCGCGACCCACTCCTTGGTGACCATCCCCGTGGTCAACCACAACCAGAAGCGGAAGAAGTGCGACGGGATCGGCCCGAGTTCAAGCGCGCGGTGCGCCTGCGACCGGTGCAGGAAGATCGTCACCGCGGCGATCGTGATGTGCGTCGCGACGAGCGCGAACAGCAGCACCTGCCACCAGGCGGCGTTGAGCATCCCGTGGGACAACCATTCCACGACCGCGTCGTGGACCATCATCAGTTCAGACATGCAAGAGCCTCACCGGCACCCAGGATGGGACCGTCCCCAATTGTAAGCGCCGATGGCGCGCCGACGTTGCGGGAACTGCGTAGGGTCACCCCTCCAATCCACGCGAACGACCTGCACGTTGGGCGCCGATGCACGGAGTTCAAGGCCGAACGCAACACTATCGGCGAATCCAGGCCGCAGCAAAGAACCCGTCGGTGGCGTGTCGATGCGGCCACAATCGAAGGAATCGGCCGTCGGTCAAGTCTTCGGGCGACCCCAGGCGGGCCTGCGCCAGCGCCTCGGCGGCCGGCAGCGGCGTGAAGTCCGCGCCGCAGTCCGCCTCGAACGCGGCCGCGAGCTCCTCGTTCTCGGCCCGCAGCAGGCTGCAGGTGGCGTAGACCAGCCGTCCGCCGGGCTTGAGCAGGCGTGCGGCGCTGGCCAGGATCGCCAGCTGCTTGGCCTGCAGCTCCCGCACCGCCCGCGGCGACTGCCGCCACTTCAGGTCCGGGTTGCGCCGCAGCGTGCCCAGTCCCGAGCAGGGGGCGTCGACCAGCACCCGGTCGATCTTGCCGGCCAGGCGCTTGACGCGCTCGTCGCGCTCATGGGCGATCTGCGCCGGATAGACGTTGGACAGCCCGCTGCGCGCCAACCGGGGCTTCAGCGCGTCCAGCCGGTGGCCGGAGACGTCGAAGGCGTACAGCCGGCCCGTGTTGCGCATCGCCGCGCCCAACGCCAGCGTCTTGCCGCCGGCGCCGGCACAGAAGTCGACGACCATCTCGCCTCGGCGGGCATCGACCAGCGCCGCGAGCAGCTGACTGCCCTCGTCCTGGACCTCGATCCGGCCGTCGACGAAGGCCTCGGCGCGGTTCAGCGCCGGTTTGCCCTCGACGCGCAGGCCCCAAGGCGAGTACGGCGTCGGCGCGGAGGCGATCCCCGCCTTGGCCAGTGCCGCCTGCACCTCGGCTGGCCTGCCCTTCAGCGCATTGACGCGCAGGTCCAACGGCGCGGCCTGCAGCAGCGCCTCGGCGAGCGGCCAGAACTGCGCCTCGCCGACCTCTTCGCGCAGCGCAGCGGCGATCCAGTCGGGCAGGTTGTGCCGCAGCTTGTCGGCGAGCGTTCTCGGATCGATCTGCGCGGCGCGCTCGCGCCAAGCCTTCTCGGCCGGCGTCAGCGCGCGCGCCAGCAGGTCGTCGCCGCCCTGCCAGGCGAGGATCGCGAGGCGCCGCTCGAGCGCGCCGGTGCCGCCTTGCACCAGGTGTTGGAACTGCAGCCGTCGGCGCAGCACCGCATAGCTGGTCTCGGCCAGCGCGTGGCGGTCGCGCGGGCCCAGGTTGCGGTGGCGGCGGAAGAAGGCCGAGACGATGCCGTCGGCCGGCGCATCGAGCTTGAGCACGGCGCGCAGCAGTTCGGCGCAAAGGTCGAGCAGGGCGTTCGGGTGCATGGTCGCGTCAGCGCATCGCCTGCGATTCGCCGTCGAGCTGGCGCACGCGACCGTCCGCCAGCGCCAGCCGGTCGCAGACGAACCAGCGCACCGCGAGCGGGTAGAGCCGGTGTTCGACCGCCAGCACCCGGGCCGCGAGCGTCGCCTCGTCGTCGTCGGGCTGCACCGGCACCACGCCCTGCGCCACGATCGGGCCGTGGTCGAGCGTCGGCGTCACGAAGTGCACCGTCGCGCCGGCCCACTTGCAGCCCGCCTCGATCGCCCGGCGGTGGGTGTGCAGGCCCGGGAACGCCGGCAGCAGCGACGGGTGGATGTTCAGCATCCGGCCTTCGTACCGTGCGACGAAGGGATCGCCGAGGATGCGCATGAAGCCGGCCAGCAGCACCAGGTCCGGCGCGAAGCCGTCGACGACCCGCGCCAGCTCGGCGTCGAAGGCGGCACGATCGGCGAAGGCGCGGTGGTCGACCACCGCCGTCGGCACGCCGGCCGCCGCGGCGATCGCCAGGCCCTCGGCCTGAGGCCGGTGGCTGACCACGCCGACGATCGCCGCCGGCCAGGACTCCTCGCGGCAGGCACGGTGGATCGCCTCCAGGTTGGAGCCGCGACCGCTGATCAGGGCGACGATGCGTTTCATGGGCAAAGCCCGTCAGTGTACGTCTGCGAGAATGCCAGCTTCGCCGCTCCTCCAACCGTCGTCGCCATGCGATCCCGCGTCCTCTCCGGCATGCGCCCCACCGGCGCCCTGCACCTCGGCCACTACCACGGCGCCCTGAAGAACTGGGTCCGCCTGCAGGACGAACACGACTGCTTCTACTTCGTCGCCGACTGGCACGCGCTGACGACGCACTACGAGGACCGCGAGGTCATCGAGAAGACCGTCTACGACATGGTGATCGACTGGATCGCCGCCGGCCTGGACCCGGACAAGTCGACGATCTTCATCCAGAGCCGGCTGCCCGAGCACGCCGAGCTGTTCACGCTGCTGGCGATGGGCACGCCGCTGGGCTGGCTCGAGCGCGTGCCGACCTACAAGGACCAGATCG
>CALJUI010000381.1 GCA_937975735.1 uncultured Rubrivivax sp. | reverse complement strand
GGTGGTCCTTCGCCGACTCCACCGGCCTGACGCAGCGTCGGTCGATCGACAAGCTGGCGCCGCGCAAGGCCGACCGGCGCAAGCGTGACATGGAACCGCTGGGCCTGGACGCCCATCGCGACAAGCAGATCCAGCGCGCGCGCCGTGAAGCGCGCAAGGCCGCCGAGCGCAATGCGCCGGCGGGCGGCCCGCCCGAGCGACGCGACCCGAGCGCCTGAGGCGCTACTCGAAGCGGTCCAGCACCGCCCCGCCGCTCGCGCTGCAGGCGTTCTTCGCGAACTTGGCGAGCACGCCGCGCGTGTAGCGCGGCGCCGGCTGCGTCCAGGCCGCGCGCCGGCGCGCGATTTCGTCCGCAGCGACGTTGAGCTCGAGCTTGAGCTGGTGCGCGTCGATCGTGATCGAGTCGCCCTCGTGCACCAGCGCGATCGTGCCGCCCTCGTAGGCCTCCGGCGCGACGTGGCCGACGACCATGCCCCAGGTGCCACCGGAGAAGCGGCCGTCGGTGATCAGGCCGACCGACTCGCCCAGGCCCTGGCCGATCAGCGCGCCGGTGGGCGCGAGCATCTCCGGCATGCCGGGGCCGCCCTTCGGACCGAGGTAGCGCAGCACCATCACGTCGCCGGCCTTGATCTTGCCGTCCATGATGGCCTTCAGCGCCGACTGTTCGTCGTCGAAGACCCGCGCCGGGCCGGTGATGACCGGGTTCTTCAGCCCGGTGATCTTGGCCACGCAGCCCTCGGGCGAGAGGTTGCCCTTGAGGATCGCGAGGTGGCCCTGGGCATACATCGGCTGGTCGATGTTGCGGATCACGTCCTGGTCGGCGCGCGGCACGTCGGGCACGTCGGCCAGGTTCTGGGCCACCGTCTTGCCGGTGATCGTCATGCAGTCGCCGTGCAACAGCCCGGCCTTCAGCAGCACCTTCATCACCTGCGGGATGCCGCCCGCCTTGTGCAGGTCGACCGCCAGGTACTTGCCGCTGGGCTTCAGGTCGCACAGCACCGGGACCTTGCGGCGCATCCGCTCGAAGTCGTCGATCGTCCAGTCGACGCCGGCCGCGTGCGCGATGGCCAGGAAGTGCAGCACCGCATTGGTCGAGCCGCCGGTGGCCATGATCACCGCCACCGCGTTCTCGATCGACTTCTTCGTGACGATGTCGCGCGGCTTCAGGTCCTTCTTCACCGCCTCGACCAGCACCTCGGCGGCGCGGCGCGTGCGCTCGACGATCGGGTCCTCGACGTTGGCCTCGGTGCTCGAGAAGGGCAGGCTCATGCCCAGCGCCTCGAAGGCCGAACTCATCGTGTTGGCGGTGTACATGCCGCCGCAGGAGCCCGAGCCGGGGATGGCGCGGCGCTCGATCTGGCAGAAGTCCTCCTCGCTCATCTTGCCGGCGCTGAACTGGCCCACCGCCTCGAAGACGCTGACGATGTTGAGGTCCTCGCCCTTGTATTTGCCGGGCAGGATCGTGCCGCCATAGACGTAGACCGCCGGCACGTTGGCGCGCAGCATGCCCATCATGCCGCCGGGCATGTTCTTGTCGCAGCCGCCAATGACGAGCACGCCGTCCATCCACTGGCCGCCGACGCAGGTCTCGACGCAGTCGGCGATGACCTCGCGGGAGACCAGGCTGTACTTCATGCCCTCGGTGCCCATCGCCATGCCGTCGCTGATCGTCGGCACGCCGAAGACCTGCGGGTTGGCGCCGGCGGCCTTGAGCGCATCGATCGCCGCATCGGCCAGGCGCTGCAGGCCGGAGTTGCAGGGCGTGATCGTCGAGTGGCCGTTGGCCACGCCGATCATCGGCTTGCCGAAGTCTTTCTCGGTGTAGCCCATGGCGTAGTACATGGACCGGTTCGGCGCGCGTGCGACGCCTTCGGTGATGTTCTTCGATCGGCGGTTGGCTTCGGTCATGGCGGTCAGCGGTGGAGTCGACGCGGGAGTGCAGCCCCTCACTATATCCGCCGCTTATCATCGGCGGCCATATGCTCACGCACCCGCAGTTCGACCCGGTGGCCCTGTCGCTGGGGCCCGTGCAGATCCACTGGTACGGCCTGACCTACCTGGTCGCTTTCGGCCTGTTCCTGTTCCTCACCGCGCGCCGCGTGCGCCAGCCCCAGTTCGCCGACGCCGGCTGGACCAAGCGCGACGTCGAGGACCTGCTCTTCTACGGCGTGCTCGGGGTCGTGATCGGCGGGCGCATCGGCTATGCGCTGTTCTACAAGCCGGGCCATTACCTGTCGCACCCGCTCGAGATCGCGATGGTCTGGAAGGGCGGCATGTCCTTCCACGGCGGCCTGCTCGGCGTGCTGGCGGCGATGGCCTGGTTCGCGCGCTCGCGAAAGCGGCCCTTCCTGCAGGTGACGGATCTCATCGCGCCGGCGGTGCCGCTCGGACTGGCCAGCGGGCGCATCGGCAACTTCATCAACGGCGAGCTGTGGGGCCGCGCGGCGGATCCGTCGCTGCCCTGGGCGATGGTCTTCCCGCAGGCCGCCGACGGCATCGCGCGGCACCCGTCGCAGCTCTACCAGTTCGGCCTGGAAGGCGTGCTGCTGTTCGTGCTGCTGTGGGTCTACGGCCGACGGCCGCGTGCGATGGGCCAGGTCTCCGGGGCCTTCCTGGTGGGCTACGGTGTGCTGCGCTTCGTCGCCGAGTACTTCCGCGAGCCCGACAGCTTTCTCGGGCTGCTGGCCCTGAACATGAGCATGGGCCAGTGGCTGTGCGTGCCGATGGTCCTGGCGGGCGCGGCGATGTGGCTGTGGGCGACGCGCCGCGGCGCATCGGCACAATAGGTCCGATGCGACAGATCTTCCTCGACACCGAGACCACCGGCCTGTCGGCCGAGAGCGGCGACCGCATCATCGAGATCGGCTGCATCGAGATGGTGAACCGGCGCCTGACCGGCAACGAGCGCCACTGGTACCTGAACCCCGAGCGCTCGAGCCACCCCGACGCGGTGCGTGTGCACGGCCTGACCGACGAGTTCCTGGCCGACAAGCCGCTGTTCGCCAGCGTCGCCGACGAACTGATCGAGTTCCTGCGGGACGCCGAGATCGTCATCCACAACGCCGACTTCGACGTCGGCTTCCTGGACGCCGAGCTCGGCCGGCTGGGCAAGCCGGGCGTGCGCGAGGTCGTCGCGGCGGTCAGCGACACGTTGCTGATGGCGCGCGAGATGTTCCCGGGCAAGCGCAACTCGCTCGATGCGCTGTGCCAGCGGCTGGAGGTCGACAACTCCAACCGCACGTTGCACGGCGCGCTGCTGGACGCCGGTCTGCTGGCCGAGGTCTACATCCGGCTGACGCGCGGGCAGGAGTCGCTGGTCATCGACGAAGGTGCCGACGAGGGCGGCGGCGTCAAGCTCGCGGCGATCGACCTGACGCGCTTCGACCTGCCGGTGCTGCGCGCCAGCGCGGCCGAAGCCGAGGCGCACGCCGCGGTGATGGCCGACCTGGACAAGGCCAGCGGCGGCAAGGCGATCTGGCGGAGCGCTGACGAGGCCGTGGCATAATCTTCCGCTCTTTCCGGAACGCCGGACACGGATTCCGGGCGGTTAGCTCAGCGGTAGAGCACTGCCTTCACACGGCAGGGGTCGCAGGTTCGAACCCTGCACCGCCCACCAA
>CALJUI010000380.1 GCA_937975735.1 uncultured Rubrivivax sp. | reverse complement strand
CGACGCCGAGGGCGCCGGCGCGGGCAGGCCGCCGTCGACGGACGGCGGAGTCGATGCAGGGGCGGCGGGGTCGGCCGGCGCCGACGACAGGCCCGCGGCGGGACCGGGGCGATCCGCCCGATCGGTCGGCGCGGGCGCGGTGCGCGCGACCATCGCGGCCGGTCGAGTGTCGGTTGCGACGGCGACCTCCGCGGCCGCGGTTTCCAGCTCGAGTTCGGCGCCGGTGCCGTCGATTGCGGCTGCGGGCGCGGCGTGCGCCGAACCCGTGTCCGGTCGCAGCGGGATCTGCGCCCACAGCGACGGGTCGACCGCGCCTGCCGTGTCGACCGTGGTCTCGACGTCGATCGCCGGATCGGGCGACGCGGCCTCGGCCATGTCGCCGGCCGGCGCCGTCGACGCCTTGGCGTCGCTCGCGGGCGACTTCGCCGCGGCGGCCTGCTCGTCGGCGCGGCGGCTGGCGGCGTCGTCGAGCGCCTTCGAGAAGCCGTTGCCGCCGGGCGGCGAGGTGGTTGCGGCCGGTGTCGACGCGGGCGGGGTCACGGGGGCGATGGCGAGGGCTTGCATGGCGGTCAGTGGAAGGAGGTGTCGGTGGCCTTGGGGCGCTGCCAGGCGGCGCGCTGGGCGGCCTCGTCGTCGCGCTTCTGGTCGATCCGGCGCTGGCGCTGCTCGAGTTCGTGCAGCCGGCGCTCGATCAGCTTGCGCACCGAGGCCACGCGCAGTTCGCACTCGGACAGCCGGGTGCGCGCGTGCTCGGCCTGGCGCTCGACCTGTTCGCTGACGCGCTGCTGCTGCGCCACGGCCTGCTCGATCCGGTCCATGAAGCTGCGGTAGCACTGCACGATCTCGATCGCCGCGTGCCGGCTGAACTGCGCCTGCCAGCGTTGCTGGTACTCGCCGCGGTAGGTCTGCAACTGGTCGAGCTGGGCCCGCGCCCGCTCGGCGGCGTCGACCGCGATGCGCAGCGCCGCCTGCGCCGCGTCGCGTGCCGATTCGGCCTGGCCGAGGAGGGTCTGCAGCGTCTGCATGGGCAATGGGTCAGTGAGCCATCGTGGTCACGAGCTGGATCACGCTCGGGTCCAGCGCCGCACCTTCGTGCATGTCCTGCTGCAGCAGCGCGTTGATCTTCGGCTGCAGCGCGACCGCCTTGTCGAGCTCGAGGTCGTGGCCGGGGGCGTAGGCACCGAGCTGGATCAGGTCGCGCGCCTTGTTGTAGCGGGCCAGCAGCTGGCGCAGCCGGCGCGCGGCGGCGACATGCTCACGCGGCGCAACCGCGGTCATCACGCGCGAGATCGAACGCTCGACGTCGATCGCCGGGAAGTGGCCGGCTTCGGCGAGCTCGCGCGACAGCACGATGTGGCCGTCGAGGATGCCGCGCGCCGCGTCGGCGATCGGGTCCTGCGGGTCGTCGCCCTCGGTCAGCACCGTGTAGAAGGCGGTGATGGACCCATTGCCGTTCAGACCGTTGCCGCTGCGCTCGACGAGCTGCGGCAGCTTGGCGAAGCAGCTCGGCGGGTAGCCCTTGGTCGCGGGCGGCTCCCCGATCGCCAGCGCGATCTCGCGCTGGGCCATCGCGTAGCGCGTCAGCGAATCCATCAGCAGCAGCACGTGCTGGCCGCGGTCGCGAAAATGCTCGGCGATCGCCGTCGCGTAGCTCGCGCCCTGCATGCGCACCAGCGGCGGCGCGTCGGCCGGCGCGGCGACCACGACGCTGCGCGCCAGGCCCTCCTCGCCGAGGATGTCTTCGATGAATTCCTTCACCTCGCGGCCGCGCTCGCCGATCAGGCCGACGACGATCACGTCGGCCTGCGTGTAGCGCGCCATCATGCCCAGCAGCACCGACTTGCCGACGCCGGTGCCGGCGAACAGGCCCAGGCGCTGGCCGCGGCCGACGGTGAGCAGCGCGTTGATCGCGCGCACCCCGGTGTCCAGCGGCTGGCGCACCGGGTCGCGGTCCATCGCGTTGATCGAGCGGCGGATCATCGGCTGCGGCGCGGTGTCGACGAGCGGCCCGGCGCGGTCCATCGGCTTGCCGTGGGCATCGACGACGCGGCCGAGCAGGCCCGGACCCATCGGCAGGTGCAGGCCGCGGTCCTCGCTGCGGCGCCAGAGATGGTTTTCCTGGCCGAAGCGCGGCGGCGTGTTGGGTGCGGGCAGCGGGATCACCCGCGCGCCGCTGGCCAGGCCGTGCAGGTCGCCGGTGGGCATCAGGAAGGCGCGGTCGCCGCTGAAGCCCACGACTTCGGCCGCCACCGCCGGCTGGCCGCTCGAGCGGACCTCGCAGACCGAGCCGACCGGTACGCGCACGCCGGCGGCCTCGAGCACCAGCCCGGCGACGCGAACCAGCTTGCCCTCGGTCTCCAGCGGCACCGGCAGCGCGGCGTAGGCCTGCAGGTCCTGCAGGTAGCGCTGCCAGCGCTGGTCGCGTTCGGCCGCGCTCATGCCGTCGCCTCGTCGCCGTCGTCGGACCAGGGCGTCTCGCCGGCGAACGAGGCCGCGGCCTGCGCCCAGCGCGCACCGATGCGGGCGTCGATCGCGCCGAGGTCGGATTCGATGCGGCAGCCGCCGCGCTCGATGCGGTCGTCGGCGATCACCCGGGCCTGGCGCGCGCTCAGCGCGTCGGCTGCGCCCTGCTCGATCAGCGGCACGTCCAGCGGATGGGCGTGCAAGGTGATGTGGCGGGCGCTGAGCAGCACCGCGTGCACCGCCTCGCCGGCGACGCGGGCGACGACCTCCGGGTGGGTCTGCAGCTCGGCGCGCACGACCTGGCGCGCCAGGCTCAGCGCGGACTGCGCCACCGCCTGGGCCATCTGCGCCTCCAGCGCCTCGAACTGCGCGTCGACGCTGTCGATCAGCTTGCCGACCTGGCCGGCAAGTTGCGCGGCGAAGCTCTGCTTGAAGCCCTCCAGCGCGACGAGGCCGTCGCGGTAGCCGTCCTGGTAGCCGGCCTGGCGGGCGGCAGCCAGCTGGGCCTTGGGGTCGAGCTCGGGCGCCGGCGGCGGCGCGCTCTCGCGGGCGGCCGCGGCGGCGGCGCCGGAGAGCATGTCCGGGTTCCAGGCGGCGAACTCGCCCAGCTCCTCGCGCGGGATGAAGCGCGTGTAGGCCGACGAGGGGCGCGCCGGGTCGGGCGGGGCCATGTTGGGGAAGCGCGGCGGGCGATTAGACGAATTGCTCATCGCCGCCCGTGCTCATGACGATCTGGCCTTCGTCGGCGAGGCGCCGCACCGTCTTCAGCATTTCCTTCTGCTCGGCCTCGACTTCGGACAGCCGCACCGGGCCGCGCGACTCCATGTCCTCGCGCAGCGTCTCGGCAGCGCGGGTCGACATGTTGCGCAGCACCTTCTCCTTGAGCTCCGGTGTGGAGCCCTTGAGCGCGATGACGAGCGACTCGGACTGCACCTCGCGCAGCAGGGCCTGGATCGCCTTGTCGTCGAGCTTCTCCAGGTCGTCGAAGGTGAACATGTTGTCCATGATCTTCTGCGCCAGGTCGTTGTCCGCCTCGCGCACGAAGTCCAGCACCGAGGTCTCGACCGAGCTGCCCAGCATGTTCAGGATCTCGGCGGCGGTCTTGACGCCGCCCATCGTGGTCTTCTTCATGCGGTCGCCGCCGGCCAGCACGCGGCTCA
>CALJUI010000379.1 GCA_937975735.1 uncultured Rubrivivax sp. | reverse complement strand
GCCCCACAGCATCGCCGCGGCGAGCACCAGCGCGACGCCGAGGACCGGGTCGGGGGCGGTCATGCGGCCAGGGTCAGGCGCCGCCGCGGCGAGCCGCGCGGCGCCGCCGCCGCGCCCTCGAGCATCATCAGCACCAGCCGGCGCAGCGCGGCCCAGGGCTCGGTCGGCCAGTCGGGATGCGACAGGCCCTTGACCAGGCCGTCGCAGACCGCCGCCGCGTCGATCAGGTGATCCAGCGTATGCGGCGCAAAGTGCGGCGCGATCCTTTCGAACAGCCGCTCCTTGGCGCCCCAGATGCGCGCCTCGCGCAGCGCCACCGGCAGCGGCTTGCCGCCGTCGAGCGCCTCGCGCACGCGGCGCAATGCGCGGATGTCCTCGGTCAGCGTCCAGTGCACGAGCACCGGCGACTCGCCTTCGGCACGCAGGCCCTCGAGCATGCGCAGCGCGCGCTGCACCTGGCCGCCGAGCACCGCCTCGCCGAGCTTGAACACGTCGTAGCGGGCGACGTTGAGCACCGCGGTTTCGACCTGCTCGAAGCTGAGCTCGCCGCGCGGGTACAGCAGCGCGAGCTTCTGCAATTCCTGGTGCGCGGCGAGCAGGTTGCCTTCGACGCGGTCGGCGAAGAATGCCAGGGTCTGGCGGCCCGCCTCGCCGGCGGCGAACTGCTGGCCCTGCGCCGCCAGGCGCTGGCCGATCCAGGCCGGCAGCGCGCGGCGGTCGATCGGCTCGACGCGCACCGTCAGCCCGGCGCCGTCGAGCGCGCCGAACCAGGCGCTCCTGAGCTGCTGGCCATCCAGCCGCGGCAGCTGGACGATGGTCAGCACGTCGTCGGACAGCGTCTCGCAGTAGCGCTGCAGCGCGTCCGAGCCGTCCTTGCCCGGCTTGCCGCCCGGGATGCGAATCTCGATCAGCTGGCGCTCGGCGAACAGGCTCATCGCCTGCGCTGCGCCGAGCACGCCGCTCCAGTCGAAGTGGGCGCCGCTGACCGCGAACACCTTGCGCTCGGCGTAACCGGCGGCGCGCGCCGCGGCGCGGATCATGTCGGCCGCCTCCTGGGCCAGCAGCGGCTCGTCGCCGTGGATCGTGTACAGCGGACGCAGGCCGCGCTGCAGGTGGCCGTCGAGCTGCTCGGGCTTGATCTGCATCGCCTACAGCTTCACCGCGGCGAGCCGGCGCAGGATCTGCCCGACGACGTCGGTCTGCATCTCGCGGAACAGCTCGGCCTCCTCGGCGGCCTTGGCCAGCGCGGCGGTCTCGCTGTAGCTCAGGTCGCGCGTCAGGCGCAGGCTGACCGGGGCCATCAGCGGCCGGCCGCCCGGCGTGTCGGCGCGCGCGCTGAACAGCAGGCGCAGCTGGATCTCGCGCACCTGGCCGGCGGCGGTGGAGGCGACGACGCTGCGCTCGCGCTGGTCGGTCATCGCGTGCAGCACGACGTCGGCCTGCGACGGCACCTCGGGGATGATCACCGAGCCGGCGAGCGTGCGGCGGAACTCGGCCTCGAGCGCCGAGCCGCGCGAGAAGCCGGTCAGCGCCAGGCTGCCGAAGGGCAGCTCGGCCGGGCGCCGCAGCCGGAACCCGCAGCCGGCCACGCCAGCGGCGGCGAGCAGGCCGAGGGCGGCGCGGCGCGCGACCATCAGACCACGACGTTGACCAGCCGGCCCGGCACGATCACGACCTTCTTTGCCGGCTTGCCGTCCATGAAGCGGATCGCGTCGGGGTGCGCCAGCGCGGCGGCCTCGATCGCCGCCTTGTCGGCGTCGGCCGGCACGCGCATGCTGCCGCGCAGCTTGCCCGCGACCTGCAGCACCAGCTCGATCTCGGACTGCACCAGCGCCGCCTCGTCGACCTCGGGCCAGGGCGCATCGATCAGCTCGCCGCGGACGGCCGCGAAGCCGAGGTCCTGCCACAGCGCATGCGCGATGTGCGGCGCCGCCGGGTACAGCGTGCGCAGCAGGATGCCGTAGGCCTCGCGCAGCGCGGCGCGGTCGCCGCCCGAGTCGCCCAGCGCGGCGGCCTCGATCGCGTTGAGCATCTTCATCGCGCCGGAGACGACGGTGTTGTACTGCAGCCGGTCGTAGTCGTGCGTGACCTGCTTCAGCAGCGTGTGCATCTCGAAGCGCAGTGCGGCGGCCGCCGCACCGCAGCCGCCGAAATCGCTGCCGGCGCCGGCGATGGCCTCGCGCTGGCGCACCGCGCTGGCCCACAGCCGCTTCAGGTAGCGGAAGGCGCCCTCGGCGCCGGAGTCGGACCAGGCCGCGCTCTGGTCCGGCGGGCCGGCGAACATCACGAACAGGCGCGCGGTGTCGGCCCCGAAGCGCGCGATGATGTCGCGCGGCTCGACGACGTTGTTCTTGCTCTTGGACATCTTCTCGATGCCGCCGAGCATCACCGGCTGGCCGTCGGCCTTGGCGGTGGCGCCGGTGGGTGCGCCCTTGTCGTCGTAGGCGATGTCGACTTCGCTCGGATAAAACCAGCGCTTCTTGCCGGACGCGTCCTCGCGGTAGAAGCACTCGTTGAGCAGCATGCCCTGCGTGAACAGCTTGGTGAACGGCTCGCCGAAGCTGACCAGGCCCAGGTCGCGCATCGCCTTCGTCCAGAAGCGCGCGTACAGCAGGTGCAGCACCGCATGCTCGATGCCGCCGATGTACTGGTCCATCGGCATCCAGTAGTCGTTGCGCTGGTCGACCATCGCGCGATCGGCGTCCGGGCAGGCATAGCGCATGTAGTACCAGGCCGAATCGACGAAGGTGTCCATCGTGTCGGTCTCGCGCCGCGCGGCCTTGCCGCACTGCGGGCAGTCGACCCTCAGGAAGGCCTCGCACTTGTTCAGCGGGTTGCCCGAGCCGTCCGGGATCAGGTCCTCGGGCAGCAGCACCGGCAGGTCGGCCTCGGGCACCGGCACGCTGCCGCAGTCGTCGCAGTGGATGATCGGGATCGGCGTGCCCCAGTAGCGCTGGCGGCTGATGCCCCAGTCGCGCAGCCGCCAGGTGGTCTTCTTCTCGCCCAGGCCCTTGTCGGCCAGCGCCTTGGCGATCGCGTCGACCGCCGCCTCGTGCTTCAGGCCGCTGAAGTTGCCGGAGTTGATCGTGACGCCACGCGCCTTGTCGGCGTACCAGTCCTGCCAGGCGGCGAAGTCGAAGTCCAGCTCGTCCACGCCGATCACCGGCTTGATCGGCAGGCCGTACTTCTTCGCGAACGCGAAGTCGCGCTCGTCGTGCGCCGGCACGCCCATCACCGCGCCGTCGCCGTAGCCCATCAGCACGTAGTTGCCGACCCACACCGGCACCGCGTCGCCGGTCAGCGGGTGGGTGACGGTCAGGCCGGTATCCAGGCCCTCCTTGTCCTTCAGCGCGAGTTCGGCCTCGGTCGTGCCGCCTTGCTTGCAGCGCTCGACGAAGGCCGCCAGCGCCGGGTTCGACGCCGCCGCATGCAGCGCGATCGGATGCTCGGGTGCGACGGCGCAGAAGGTCACGCCCATGATCGTGTCGGCGCGCGTCGTGAAGACGAACATGCGTCCGTCCTGGATCGCGGCGCCGTCCGCGCCGCGGATGTCGTGCGTGAAGGCGAAGCGCACGCCGGCGCTCTTGCCGATCCAGTGCTCCTGCATCAGCCGCACGCGCTCGGGCCAGCCGGCCAGGTAGTCCGGGTGCGCCGGGTCGGCGACGCCGGCGAGCAGTTCCTCGGCGTACTGCGTGATCGCCAGGTAGTAGCCTGGGATCTCGCGCTTCTCGACGATGGCGCCGCTGCGCCAGCCGCGGCCGTCGACGACCTGCTCGTTGGCGAGCACGGTCTGGTCGACTGGATCCCAGTTGACGATCTGCGTCTTGCGGTAGGCGATGCCCTTGTCGAGCATCTTCAGGAAGAACCACTGGTTCCACTTGTAGTAGCTCGGATCGCAGGTCGCGATCTCGCGCGACCAGTCGATCGACAGGCCGAGCGGGCGCATCTGCGCCTTCATGTCGGCGATGTTCGCGCGCGTCCACTGCGCCGGCGGCACGTTGTTGTCGATGGCGGCGTTCTCGGCCGGCAG
>CALJUI010000378.1 GCA_937975735.1 uncultured Rubrivivax sp. | reverse complement strand
GTGCCGATGGACGGCGTGCTGCGTTCGGGCCAGACCAGCATCGACCAGGCGCCGGTGACCGGCGAGAGCATCCCGGTGGACAAGGCCGTCGGCGACCCGGTGTTCGCCGGGACGATCAACACCTCGGGCAGCTTCGAGTTCGAGGTCACCGCCCCGGCGACCGGCTCGACGCTGGCGCGCATCATCCACGCCGTCGAGCAGGCGCAGGCCACCCGCGCGCCGACGCAGGGTTTCGTCGACCGCTTCGCCGCGGTCTACACGCCGGCGGTCTTCGTCATCGCGCTGGCGGTGGCGCTGCTGGGGCCGTGGCTGCTGGGCTGGACGGGGATGCAGGCTGTCTACAAGGCGCTGGTGCTGCTGGTCATCGCCTGCCCCTGCGCGCTGGTGATCTCGACGCCGGTGACCATCGTCAGCGGCCTGGCTGCGGCAGCCAAGCGCGGCATCCTGATCAAGGGCGGCATCTACCTCGAGCAGGCGCGCCAGCTCAAGGCGATCGCGCTCGACAAGACCGGCACGCTGACCGAGGGCAAGCCCAGGCTGGTCGAATGGGGTGTGGTCGACCCGGCAACCGAGCAGGCGACCGCGGAGCACATCGCGTCGGTGCTGGCCGGGCACTCCGACCACCCCGTGTCGCGCGCCATCGCGGCGGGGCTGAGACCCAATCACGTCGAGGCCCGCGGCTTCCAGGCGCTGGCCGGCCGCGGCGTGCAGGCCGATGTCGGCGGGACGATCTATGTGCTTGGCAACCACCGGCTGATCGAGGAGCGCGGCCAGTGTTCGCCGGCGCTCGAACAGCAGATGAAGCGACACGAGGACGCCGGCCGTACGGTGACCCTGCTGGCGACGCCGGAGCGCGTGATCGCCCTGTTCGCCGTGGCCGACACGATCAAGCCCTCGTCGCGCGAGGCCGTGGCGTCGTTGCGGGCCCTGGGCATCACGCCGGTGATGCTGACCGGCGACAACCCTGCGACAGCCGCCGCCGTGGCCCACGAGGCCGGCATCGAGCGCGCGCAGGGCAACCTGCTGCCCGAGCACAAGCTCGACGCGATCAAGGCGCTTCAGCGCGAGCTGGGGCCGACCGCGATGACCGGCGACGGCATCAACGACGCGCCGGCGCTTGCGCAGGCCGACATCGGTGTGGCGATGGGCGCCGCCGGCACCGACACGGCGATGGAGGCGGCCGACGTCGTGGTGATGAACGACGACCTGCGGCGCATCGCCGAGACGGTGCGGCTGTCGCGGTCCACGCACGCGGTGCTGTGGCAGAACATCGCGCTGGCACTGGGCATCAAGGCGGTCTTCCTGGTGCTGGCCGTGTTTGGTAGCGCCACGATGTGGATGGCGGTGTTTGCCGACATGGGAGCGAGCCTGCTGGTGGTGTTCAACGGCCTGCGACTGCTGGGCAAGGCGCAGGGCAAGTCATGACAGGCGAGACCCTGGTCCTCGTGCTCGGACTTGTCGCAGCGCTCGCCCTCATGGCGATGATGCTGTGGTCGATCGCCTTTCCGCAGCGGCGCTTGTGGCCGCCGAAGGAATCGACGCCACTGAACCGGATGACCGCTTGGGCATTGACGGTGATGATCTTCGCCAGCGCCGGTGTGCTGGCGGTGCTCGACTGGAACGCCCTCGGTTGGCCAGCAGCGCTGCGATGGGGCCTCGGCGGCGGCTTGATCGTGGTCGGCAATGTGTTCGTGTGGCGCGGCGCCTTTCGGATGGGCATGCTGGCGACGAGCGGCGCCGAAGGCGAGCTGATCACCGACGGCATGTACCGCTACTCCCGCCATCCGCAGTACATGGCCGACATCGGCATCCTCATCGGCGCAGCGATCCTGAGCGCGTCACCGGTCGTGATGCTGGTGGCGGCTTCTGGCGTCGCCGTGTTGCTCGTCGCAGCGCTTGCCGAAGAGCCATGGCTCGCGGCCCGGCACGGCGAGGCGTGGCAGCGGTACTCGCTTCGAACGCGGCGCTTTATCTAGCATGCGCGCTGCATTTGCAACGGCGCAGGTGGAGATCAAGGGTCAGCGTGTGCTGACGACGGAATAGGGCGTTTCATGACCAGCAACGAAACTCCACGGATCCAGGCCTTCGAGGCCGAGATGGCCGATGCCGCGGGCTTCCGGCTCGCCGGCGACACCCGCCGTGCATTCGCCGCGCTCGAGCGGGCCCATGTGCTGGGGCAGCGCGACTTCATCGCGCACCTGCGCGTGCATATTCGGATGCTTCGGGTCGGCTGGGACCACGGCGACTGGCGCGAAGTGGCCGGGCAGCTGATGCGACTCGTGCTGGTCCCGCTCGGCCACCTGTCCGGCCGCTTGCCGGTCGGCAACACCGGCGGCGCGAACGTCAGCGCCTTCAAGCCGATGGCCATCCCGCCTGACCTGGAACGGCTGCTGCAGGACCGCGAACGATGAACGCCGCAACTTCCAGCGCAACGGAGCCCTCACTCGCGACCGTCAGCTCGCCCGGCAGTTGGGGGCTGTTGATGGCGATCGCCGCCGCCATGCTGGCGCTCGACCAGGGCGTCAAGTGGATCGTCGCGCAGCATCTGCCGCTGGGTACGAGCATCGCGGTCACCGAGTGGTTCAATCTGGTCCATGTTCTCAACCCGGGCGCTGCGTTTTCTTTCCTGGCCGATGCCGGTGGCTGGCAGCGCCATGCGTTGACCGCGCTCGGGGTCGTCGTCAGCGTTGTCCTTGCCGGGCTGCTGTGGCGCGGCGTCGGCAGCGCTGTCGAACGCGCGGCCTATGTCGGCCTGATCGGCGGCGCGCTGGGCAACGTCGTCGACCGGGTTCGCATCGGCGCGGTGGTCGACTACCTCGATCTGCATTGGCGCGACATGCACTGGCCGGCGTTCAATCTGGCAGACATCTTCATCGT
>CALJUI010000377.1 GCA_937975735.1 uncultured Rubrivivax sp. | reverse complement strand
ACTGGCCGGCCGGCTGGTGCCGCAGCTTCAAGTACCACTGCATCCCGCGCTGGCCACTGAACTACTGGCGCGAGCCGGCGATCCCCGAGGGCACGCGCATCGTCATCTTCCACGGCGAGGTCAATCCGCCGGACGCACTGGCCGGTCGCCGCAACCGGCGGTTCCGCTACATGCGGCCGGCGCGCTGGGTCGCCGAGCACTGGGTCGAGTGACTCCCCCGACCGGGGGCCTGCCCCGGTGGGCCCGCCTCGAGGCGAGTGACGGCTGGCGCCCGGCGCCGAAGAATGCGGGCCATCCGTTGCACGGTGCAGCGGACACCGCCGCAGATCCGCGGCAGCCCAACCGGAGATGACCATGATTCGCAACCTCCTCGCCGCCCTGCTCACCGCCGCGTCGCTGAGCCTGTCCTTCGCCGCCTTCGCCGCGGTCGACGTCAACAAGGCCTCGCAGGCCGAACTCGAGGCCGTGCGCGGCGTCGGGCCGGCGCTGTCGGGCCGGATCCTGGCCGAGCGCCAGAAGGGTCAGTTCAAGAACTGGGACGACATGATCCAGCGCGTCCGCGGCGTCGGCCCCGGCAGCGCCGCGCGCCTGTCGCAGGCCGGCCTGACGGTCGGCAGCGCCGAGTTCAAGCCGGCCGCGACGGCGCCGGCGGCGAAGTCGAAGTGACCACGGGGGCGGCTGCGGCCCGCGCGGCCGCAGCCGCCGCCGACCAGCCGAAGAAGGCCAGCACCTCGTCGCGCCGCGCACGGGTGTCGGCCTCGCCCAAGGCCATCAGTTCGCGCGTGAAGGGCGACTCGAAGAGCCGGTAGCTCGCGAGCGCCGGGCGGCGCTTGTCGCCCGCCATCCTGGTCGCGCCGATCCCGCGCAGCAGCGCCCGCACCGGCCGAGGCAGGCAGGCCTGATGGCGCGCGGCGATGTCGTCCAGCCGCTCGCTCGGCGCGATCACCAGCGGCTCGACGTGGCGCAGCGGCGTCTCCAGCCCGGCCTCGGGCGGAATCAGCGCCAGCGTGCGGTTGATCCGCTCCATGCGCTCGACGTCGACCGACAGGCCATCGAGGAAGATGCTCGACAGCGCGTGGCCGCCGATCTGGGCCAGCGTCGGGTAGTCGGCATCGCGCACCGGCTGCGCCGGCGGCTCCCGCATGCGCCCGACGCCGATGATCAGCACGCGCTGCGCGCCGAGGTGGATCGCCGGCGAGATCGGCGAGGTCTGGCGCATCGAGCCGTCGCCGTACCAGCCGGTGTGATCCGGATGCTCGATGCGCGTCGCCGGGAACACGAAGGGAATCGCCGACGACGCCAGCAGGTGATCGCGGCCGAGCCGCGCCGACACCGCGATGCGCTGCGTGCGCTGGAACGGCTCCATCGGGGCGGCGGCGTCGAAGAAGGTCACGTGCTCGCCGGTGGTGTAGCTGAAGGCGGTGACCGCCAGCGCCTGCAGGTGCCGCTGCGTGAGCATCGTCGGCAGCCGCTCGAACGGCACCAGCCGCGCCAGCAGCCCGGCCAGCGGCTGGTTGTCGAGCAACGAGCGCGGCGGCGCGCGGCGCCAGCGGGCGAGGACCCAGCCGACCGACAGCATGCTCAGCCAGCGCGCTCCGCTGCGCAGCACGCCGATCGCATCGGCGCGGTAGACCTGCTCGGCGGCGAAGTCGGCCCAGACCTCGGCGATGCGCTCGACGGTGGCGTCGAAGCGGTCGGCGTTGCAGGCCAGCGCCGCGGCGTTGATCGCGCCGGCCGAGGTGCCGCAGATGATGCCGAACGGGTTGCGGCCGGTCGGCGCGCCGGACGCGCGGCGCAACTCGACCAGTGCACGCAGCACGCCAACCTGGTAGGCGGCGCGCGCGCCGCCGCCGCTGAGGATCAGGCCGGTGAGAGGTGTCTCGTGCATGCCCCCGCACTGTAGCGGCGGCCGCCCGGCGCTCAGTCGTCGCGCTTACCCTTGCCCCGGCCCTTGCCGTGGTGGTGATCGGCGTAGGGCATCACGTGGCCGTGGTACCACTCGTCCCGCACGAAGACCACCGGCATGCCGCAAGCATCGTAGCGGTAGCAGTGCTTGCGCCAGTTCTTCCGGTGACCCGGCGGCACCCACATGTAGACCGGCTGCACCGGCTGGGCGACGACGACACGCGGCGGCGCCACGATCACCGGCTGTGCGACGACGACCTGCGGCTGCGGGAACCGGCCCAGGTCGATGCGGCCGTAGACGCCGGGCTGGCTGATCTGTACCGAGACGCCGACGTCGGTGGCGGTGGCGGTGCCGGCCAGCACCAGCAAGGCGGCGGCGATCAGGGGCTTGGCGGACATGGCGGAACTCCTTCTGCGGGGACCACACCCTAACGCGGTCCCGGCGCGCCGCGTTGGCATCGACACAAACCCTTACGCCGATTCGTAAACGATTTCCGCTCGGCCGCCGTCGGCCACCACGCTCCAGCGCTGCAAGGCCTCGTCGGTCGGCCAGAAGCGCGCCTCGTCGCCGAGGTCGATCGCCGCGCTGGCGGTCGGCCGGCGCAGATGCAGGCGCACCGGCAGGCCTTGCGGCAAGGGGCCCGCCTCGGTCTGCACCTGCCGCGCCGGCCAGGTGCGGATCAGTTCGGCGACCGGCGGCATGCGCCCGTTCACGTCCACCGCCAGATGGCGCCCGAAGCGCGCCCGCGCTGCCGCCAGGTCCCAGATCTGGTGCACGTTCATGCGCAGGCCGCCGGTGAAGCGGTCGGGGCCGGCCCGGCCCTGGGCGATCACGAGTTCGTCCTCGCGCAACGCGTCGCGGTGCGCCTCGAGCAGCTCCTCGCCGGCGATCACCTCGATCGACTCGCTGCCGTCGTCGAGCCTGAAGATCGCCTGGCGACCGCGCTGGCCGTTGACCACGCGCAGTTCGCTGACGATGCCGGCCACCAGCTGCGGCTCGCGAGAATCGACCAGGTCGGCGATCTCGCGCTGGCAGAAGCGCCGGACCTCCTGGCCGTGCTCGTCGAACAGATGCCCCGACAGGCAATGCCCGAGCGCGGACTTCTCCAGGATCAGCCGCTCCTTCAGCGTCCAGGTCTCGGCCGGCACCAGCGCCGGCTCCTGGTGGCTGGCGGCATGCGAGTCGCCGAAGTCGAACAGGCCGACCTGCAGCGCGTTGGCGTCCTGGGTGTCGGCCCACTCGAAGGCCAGGCCGACGCTGGCCAGCAGCGAGGCGCGGTCGGCGTGCACGCCGTCGAAGGCGCCGGCCTTGATCAGCGCCTCGACCGCGCGCTTGTTGACGCGCTGGCGGTCGACGCGGGCGCAGAAGTCGAACAGGCTGTGGAAGGGTCCGCTGCCCTTGCCCTCGTGCGCACCGCGACCCTCGCGCGCGGCGACGATCGCCTCGACCGCGCTCGCGCCGGTGCCCTTGATCGCGGCCAGCCCGTAGCGCACCGTGCGGTCGTCGACCGGCTCGAAGCGGGCGACACCACGATTGACGTCAGGCGCCTCGACGACGATGTTGAACAGCTTGGCGTCGTTCAGCAGCACCTTGAGCTTGTCGGTGTTGTCCTGCTCGATCGTCATGTTGGCGGCGTAGAACTCCGCCGGGCAGTGCACCTTCAGCCACGCCGTGTGGTAGGCCAGCAGCGCGTAGGCCGCGGCGTGGCTCTTGTTGAAGCCGTAGCCGGCGAACTTCTCCATCAGGTCGAAGACCTCGTCGGCCTGGCGCTCGTCGATGCCCTTCTCGGCCGCGCCGGCGCGGAAGGTGGCGCGCTGCTGCGCCATCTCCTCGGCCTTCTTCTTGCCCATCGCGCGGCGCAGCAGGTCGGCCTGGCCGAGCGAGTAGCCGCCCAGCACCTGCGCCGCCTGCATCACCTGTTCCTGGTAGACGAAGATGCCGTAGGTCTCGGCCAGCACCGGCTCGAGCAGCGGGTGCGGGTAGGTCACCGACTCGCGACCGTGCTTGCGCGCGCAGAACGAGGGGATGTTGTCCATCGGCCCCGGGCGGTACATCGCGTTCAGCGCGATCAGGTCCTCCAGCCGCGTCGGCCGGGCGTCGCGCAGCATGCCGCGCATGCCCCGGCTTTCGAACTGGAACACCGCCTCGGTCAGCGCGTTGGAGAACAGCTGGTAGACCTTGGGGTCGTCCAGCGGCAGCGACTCGAAGCGGAATCCGGCGCGCTCGGGCCGGCGCTGCAGGATGTACTCGCGCGCCAGCTCCAGGATCGTCAACGTGGCCAGGCCGAGGAAGTCGAACTTGACCAGACCGATCGCCTCGACGTCGTCCTTGTCGAACTGGCTGACCGCGCTGTCGCTGCCGGGCTGCTGGTACAGCGGGCAGAAGTCGGTGATCCTGCCCGGCGCGATCAGCACGCCGCCGGCGTGCATGCCCACGTTGCGCACGATGCCCTCGACGCGCATCGCCAGCGCCAGCAGCTCGGCCACCTCCTCCTCGGCGGCCTCGCGCTGCTCGAGCTCGGGCGCTTCCAGCCGCGCGTAGATCACGCCGGGGTCGGGCTCCGCCGGTGGCCGCGCCAGGGTCACCGTCTTGCCGGGCGGCGCGGGAATCAGCTTGGCAATGCCGTCGACCTGGCCGTAGCCCATGCCGAGCACGCGGCCGACATCGCGCAGCGCGGCCTTGGCGGCCATCGTGCCGAAGGTCGCGATCTGGCTCACCGCGTCGCGGCCGTACTTGTCCTTGACGTAGTCGATGACCCGTTCGCGGTTGGCCTGGCAGAAATCGATGTCGAAGTCCGGCATCGACACGCGGTCGGGGTTCAGGAAGCGCTCGAACAGCAGCTTGTAGCGCAGCGGGTCGAGGTCGGTGATCGACAGCGCGTAGGCCACCAACGAGCCGGCGCCCGAGCCGCGGCCGGGACCGACCGGGCAGCCGTTCGCCTTGGCCCAGGTGATGAAGTCGGAGACGATCAGGAAGTAGCCCGGGAAGCCCATCCGCTCGATCGTGCCGATCTCGAACTCGAGCCGCTCGAGGTAGCGCGGTCGCTCGGCGTCGCGCCGGGCGGCGTCGGGATAGAGGTGCGCCAGCCGCTGCTCGAGGCCGTCGCGCGAGGCGCGGCGGAAGTAGGCCTCGATCGGGCTGCCGTCGGGGGTCGGGAAGTCCGGCAGCTGCGGCTTGTCCAGCGTCAGCCGCAGGTTGCAGCGGCGTGCGATCTCGACCGAGTTGGCCAGCGCCGACGGCAGGTCGGCGAACAGCTCGGCCATCGCCTCGCGCGACTTGAAGTGCTGCTCGCGCGAGAAGCGGCGCACGCGGCGCGGATTGGACAGCAGTTCGCCCTCGGCGACACAGACGCGCGCCTCGTGGGCGTCGAAGTCGTCGGCCTCGAGGAACTGCACCGGATGCGTGGCGACCACCGGCAGGCCCAGCTCGGCGGCCAGCGGCACCGCGGCGCGCACATGGGCCTCGTGGTGCGGCAGCCCGGCGCGCTGCAACTCGATGTAGAAGCGCCCCGGGAAGCGCTCGGCCAGCCATTGCGCGACGGCGCCGGCGCGTGCGCGGTCGCCGGCCAGCAGCGCGGCGCCGAACGTGCCGAGGTCGGCGCCGGACAGCACGATCAGTCCGCCGCCGAGCGCCTCGAGCCAGTCCCACTTGACCCAGGCCTGCGTGCGCTGCGCGTTGCGCGTCCACGCGCGGGCGAGCAGTTCGCACAGGTTCAGGTAGCCGCCATGGTCCTGCACCAGCACCAGCAGCCGGCTCGGCGACTTGTCGCCGCTGCCCGGCCAGGGTTCCATCCACAGGTCGGCGCCGATCAGCGGCTTGACGCCGGCCTTGCGGCAGGCCTTGTAGAACTTGATCGCGCCGAACAGGTTGTTCAGGTCGGTGATGGCCAGTGCACCCTGGCCATCGGCACGGGCCGCGGCGGCGGCCGCGTCGATGCGCAAGGTGCCGTCGACGACGGAATACTCGCTGTGGATGCGCAGGTGGACGAAGGCCATGCGGGCATTCTAGGAGTGCGTGCCGCGGCGCCGGGATGGGGGCGGGGTTTGCAATCGACGCGCATCGTCGCAGAATGGTCCGGACCGAAGGAGCACGACGCTCCGGCGCCTTTTCAGGAGATCCACAAGGAGGTTCCCATGGACCGCAAACTGCATCTGCTCGAATCGTTCCAGGCCCGCGGCAGCGACGGCGCCACCTACAAGGTGATGGGCTACGAACAGCTCCGCCGCGACGACACCGTCGCCGACGGCCAGGAGCACTGGGCCCCCACCGGGATGCTCGAGTTCCGTCTCGACAGCGGCGAGATCGTCGACATGCGCAAGGACGGCACGATGCGCGTCGTCGCCAACGGGCTGGAGCTCAAGCGCGCCTGAGGACCGGCCCGGCGCGGCTCCTAGAATGCCGCGCGTGACTTCCGCCGCCCCGACCGGCCGATGACGGCCTGGCTGCTGCGCCTGTTCGGCATCTTGCTGATGCTCAGCGCGATCGCGCTGGCGCTGTCGCGCGCGCCGGACCGCGCCGTCGAGACCCTGGTGGCGCGCTGGGCCTTGCCGCCGTCGTCCTTCGTCGACGTGAAGGGCCAGTTCGTGCACCTGCGCGACGTCGGGCCGCGCGGCGACCCGGTGCCGATCGTGCTGGTGCACGGCACCTCGTCGAGCCTGCACACCTGGGAGGGCTGGGTGCGCGGCCTGGAGCGCCAGCGCCGCGTGATCACCTTCGACCTGCCCGGCTTCGGCCTGACCGGGCCGCGCGCCAGTGGCGACTACCGCGTCGACACCGATGCCCGCTTCGTGCTGGACCTGCTCGACGCGCTCGGCCTGGCGAAGGTGGTGCTCGGCGGCAACTCGCTCGGCGGCGAGGTCGCCTGGCGTGCGGCGACGCTGGCGCCGGACCGCATCGACCGGTTGATCCTGGTCGACGCCGCCGGCCTCGCGGTCGACCGCAGCGGCCTGCCGCTGGCCTGGCTGATGGCGCGCACGCCGGTGCTCAATCGCCTGGGCGAACACGTGCTGCCGCGCGCGCTCGTCGCCGAGGGCGTGGCCAAGGCCTACGGCGGCCCCGACAAGATCAGCGGCGAGCTGGTCGACCGCCATTTCGAGCTCGCGCTGCGCGAGGGCAACCGCCGCGCGCTGTCCAAGCGCATCGGCCAGTACCAGCCAGGCGCCGACGCCGATCGCATCGCGACGGTGCGCCAGCCGACGCTGATCCTCTGGGGCGGGCGCGACGGCCTGATCCCGCTCGCCGCCGGCCGCGAGTTCCACGCCCGCATCGCCGGCAGCACGCTCGAGGTCTTCGACGACCTCGCGCACCTGCCGCACGAGGAGGACCCGGCGCGCACGCTGGTGCCGGTCAAGGCCTTCCTCGGGCTGCGCTGAGCGGCTGGGTTCACGGCTTGTCGCGCGCACGTGCGGCGCGGCTTCGCTGCTTCCACTGCGCCAGCTGGGCGCGCCGCTCGAGCGCGCTCATCGTGTCGCGCCGCGCCTCGCGCAGCAGCTTGTGGAAGTTGCGCACGCGCTCCGGCGGCGCGCCATCGCGCACTGCGCAGCCGGGCTCGGCCTGGTGGCGGCAGTCGCGGAAGCGGCAGCGCAGCGACAGCTGTGCGATGTCGTCGAACACGCCCTGCAGCGCCGCCTCGTCGCCGTCCAGCCGCAGGGTGCGCAGCCCCGGCGTGTCGATCAGGCAGGCGCCGCCCGGCAGCGGGTGCAGCGACCGCGAGGTCGTCGTGTGGCGGCCGCGGCTGTCGCCGGCGCGGTTGGCGCCGGTGTCCTGCTCCGCGCGGCCGAGCAAGGCGTTGGTCAGCGTGCTCTTGCCGGCGCCACTGGAGCCGAGCAGCACCAAGGTCTGCCCCGTATCGAGCCAGGGTGCCATCGCATCGGCCGGCTCGCCGCCGAGCGCGTTCAGCGCGACCGCGTCGGCGCCCGGCGGCAGCAGTGCGCAGACCTCCTGCAGCCGCCGCTCGGCATAGGCCGGCTCGCACAGGTCGGCCTTGGTCAGCACGACCAGCGCGCCGACGCCCGACAGCCGCGCCAGCGCCAGGTAGCGCTCGAGCCGGCGCAGGTTGAAGTCCTGGTCCAGCCCCATCACCAGCACCGCCGTGTCGACGTTGCTGACGATGACGGTGCGCACGATCTTGTCGCGGCCGTCGTGCAGGCGGCGGGCGAGTTCGGTCAGCGGCGGCACGCGCCGGCGCACCCACCATTCGCGGTGACGGTTGCGCTCGGCGAACACCCAGTCGCCGACCGCCGGCGGATCGCCGGCGGCCAGCAGCGCCGGCCAGGTGCGCGCAGGATGCTCCTGCTGGCCGTCGTGCACGGTCAGCGCGTCGCGCTGCACCGCGGTCACGCGCAGCAGGAACGGGGCCTCGGGGTCCTCGCCCGAGGCGTCGATGTGGTGTCGTTGCGCGGCCGTCAGGCCGATGGCCTGCAGGCGCGCGAAGGTCTGGTCGTCGATCATGTCGAGTCGGTCTTCCTGGTCGATGGCGCACGGCGGCGCCCGGGCCGACGCGTGTCAGCGGCGGCAGCGGTGTCGAGAAGAGAAGGTCGGCTCGGCGCGCGCGGCGGGGCGCGGCGGGGGATCGTCGATCAGTCGCGCGGGAAGGCGCGCACCGGAGCCGACGCGAGGGCGGGCAGATGCTTGTCCATGGCGGCCTCCTGTGGCGAGTGACGAAGAGCGCGGACTATGCGCGCGGGCCGCGGTCGTGTCAACCGCCATCCGCCTATGCTCGCGGGATGCCTGCGCTCGAGCCGATCCACGTCGATGCCGCGCTGCTCGTGCTCGACAAGCCGGCCGGCCTGCTCGCCGTGCCCGGCCGCCGCGAGGCCGACTGCCTGTCGACCCGCGCGCAGCGGCAGGGCGTGATGCTGCCCGCCCGCGGCGCCGAGCTGCAGCGCCGGCTGTCGATGGCCTTCGCCGCGCGCGCGGTCGACAAGCGCTACGAGGCGCTGGTGCATGGCGCGATCGACGGCGACGCCGGCGAGATCGCGCTGCCGATCGGCGCCGACTGGCCGGACCGGCCGAGGCAGCGCGTCGACGCCGATCGCGGCCGGCCGGCGCTGACGCGCTGGCGGGTGATCGACCGATCGCACGACGGCCGGACGACGCGGCTCGAGCTCGAACCGGTCACCGGTCGCACCCACCAGCTGCGCGTGCACCTGCAGGCGATCGGCCACCCGATCGTCGGCGACGCCCTGTACGGCCCGCGAGACGACGCCCCCGCGCGGCTGCACCTGCACGCGCGCTCGCTCGCGCTGATCCATCCGCTCGACGGCCGCCGGCTCGAAGCAAGCAGCGCGGCGCCCTTCTAGGGTCGCAGCGGCGCGCGCAGCCGGCGCTCGACCTCGGCCGGCGCCACGTACTGCAGCAGGTCCTTGCCCCTGGGGTCGATCAGCACCGCCAGACCGATCGCCGGGTACAGCCAGTGCTCGATGCCGCCGTCGCCGGCCACGCGTTCGGCCGGTTCGCCAAAGCGCTGCGCGACCATCGTGGCGTCCAGCGCCGGCCCGGCGACGAAGGTCGCGCCGACCAGCCGTGCGTTCTCGGCGCCGTCGAGCGCGACGCCCCGCAGCGGATGGCGCAGCGTGCCACCGTCGAGCCGCTCGGCCTCGATCGACGCCCGCCAGCCGGCGACCCGGTCGTCGCCGGCCTGCCAGCTGAGGATCAGCCGGCCCTCGATCGGGCCGGCGCGATGGCGCTCGACATAGCTCTCCAGCGCGCCCGCGTCGCCGGCGCGCGCCATCACCGCCACGGCCATCGCTTCGCCCCAGCGGCGGCGTGCGTCGGCCAGCGTGGTGCCGGGCAGCGCGAGGCCGAAGACCTCGATGCCGCCGCCGGGCAGCGGCGTCACGCGCCACGGTGCGCCGTCGTCGCCGGTGGCCGGGCCGCCTTCGCCCATGCGCCACAGGGCCGGCGCGAAGGCCAGCATCAGCACGGCGAGCGCCGCGAGCAGCGCGATCGGCAGCGGCCGCGCCCACCAG
>CALJUI010000376.1 GCA_937975735.1 uncultured Rubrivivax sp. | reverse complement strand
GCATCGACATCTCGCCCACCTACATCGCCTCGGGGCTGGCCTACGAGTTCGACGGCGGCCCGGGCACCGTCGCCGAACCGGCGAGTGCGGCCTTGCTGCTGAGCGCGCTGGCGATGATGGCGGGTGCCCGCCGGCGGACCCGTCCCTCGCCCCGCCTCATCTGAGCGCGAGGTGCCCCAGCGGTAAGGCCGCGCCGGCCTTGACCTCCCCCAGCGAAAAGCTGGTGTGGATGTCCTTCACGTGGGGCAGGTTGAGCAGCGTCTCGACCGAGAAGCGCGCGTAGGCGTCGAGGTCGGTCGCTACGACCTCGAGTTCGAAGGTGCCCGAGCCGCTGACGTAGTGGCAGGCGATGACCTCGGGCAGCCCGCGGATCGCGTCCTCGAGCTCGCGCGTCGCGCGGCCGGTGTTGCGCTCGGCGTCGACGCGGACGAAGGCCAGCACGCCGAGGCCGATGCGGCGGCGGTCGACCTCGGCGCGGTAGCCGGTGATGAAGCCCTGCGTCTCGAGCCAGCGCACGCGGCGCCAGGTCGGCGCGGCCGACAGCCCGATGCGCGAGGCGAGCTCGGTGTTGGACAGGCGTGCCTCCGCCTGCAGCGCGGCGAGGATGGCGATGTCGTAGCGGTCCAGCGCGGCGCCGAGACGTTCGCCCGGTTCGGCGGCCGACACCATGGTTTTCCCTGATGCCGACTTCTTCGGCACCTTGATCGACGATCTGCTGGGCTTCACGAAAGATCCTTTCTTGCATCATGCCTTTCGCGGCATCAAAAGAAAAGACATGTCGCGCCAGCCTCCCTACACTAGGCCGTCCCGACGCTGGAGAACCGCCCCATGAACGCCCCGCTGCCCGAGTCGATCCGCCAGGCCCTGGAGAAGGTCACGCTGGACGACAAGTACGCGCTCGAGCGCGGCCGCGCCTTCATGAGCGGCGTGCAGGCGCTGGTGCGGCTGCCGATGCTCCAGCGCCAACGCGACGCGCTCGCCGGCTTGAACACCGCCGGCTTCGTCAGCGGCTACCGCGGCAGCCCGCTCGGCGGCTACGACCAGGCGCTGTGGGCGGCGAAGAAGCACCTGGCCAAGGAGCACATCGTGTTCCAGCCCGGCGTCAACGAGGAACTCGCCGCCACCGCGGTCTGGGGCACGCAGCAGCTCGACCTGTACCCGAAGGACAAGAAGTACGACGGCGTGTTCGGCATCTGGTACGGCAAGGGCCCGGGCGTGGACCGCTGCTCCGACGTCTTCAAGCACGCCAACATGGCCGGCACCAGCCGCCACGGCGGGGTGATCGCGATCGCCGCCGACGACCACGTCAGCAAGAGCAGCACCGCGCCGCACCAGAGCGACCACATCTTCAAGGCCTGCGGCACGCCGGTGTTCTTCCCGAGCAACGTGCAGGACATCCTCGACATGGGCCTGCACGCGATCGCGCTGAGCCGCTTCTCGGGCGTGTGGAGCGGCATGAAGACGATCCAGGAGGTCGTCGAGTCGTCGGCCTCGGTGATCGTCGACCCCGACCGCGTGAAGATCGTGACGCCCGAGGACTTCGTGATGCCCAAGGGCGGTCTGCACATCCGCTGGCCCGACCCGCCGCTGGAGCAGGAAGCGCGGCTGATGGACTACAAGTGGTACGCCGCGCTGGCCTACGTGCGCGCGAACAGACTCAACCACAACGTGATCGAGGGTCCGAACGACCGCTTCGGCATCATCGCCAGCGGCAAGGCGTTCAACGACACGCGCCAGGCGCTGGCCGACCTCGGCCTCGACGAGGCGACCTGCCGCCAGATCGGCCTGCGCCTGCACAAGGTCAACGTCGTCTGGCCGCTGGAAGCGACGATCACGCGTGAGTTCGCCCAGGGCCTGCAGGAGATCCTGGTCGTCGAGGAGAAGCGCCAGGTCATCGAGTACCAGCTGAAGGAAGAGCTCTACAACTGGCGCCCCGACGTGCGCCCCAACGTGCTCGGCAAGTTCGACGAGCCCGACGGCTCCGGCGGCGAGTGGAGCATGCCGAACCCGAGCGAGAACTGGCTGCTGCGCGCCAAGGCCGACCTGACGCCGGCGATCATCGCCAAGGCGATCGCCAAGCGGCTGGCCAAGCTCGGCGTGCCCGACGACGTGCGCGCGCGCATGGATCAGCGCATCGCCGTCATCGAGGCGCGCGAGCGCCAGCTGACCGAGCTGAAGACGGACACCGGCGACCGCGTGCCCTGGTTCTGCAGCGGCTGCCCGCACAACACCAGCACGCGCGTGCCCGAGGGCTCCCGGGCGGTGGCCGGCATCGGCTGCCACTACATGGCGGTGTGGATGGACCGCAGCACCAGCACCTTCACGCAGATGGGCGGCGAAGGCGTGCCCTGGGTCGGCCAGGCGCCGTTCACGAAGGAGGGCCACATCTTCGCCAACCTCGGCGACGGCACCTACTTCCACAGCGGGCTGCTGGCGATCCGCCAGAGCATCGCCGCCGGCGTCAACATCACGTACAAGATCCTCTACAACGACGCCGTCGCGATGACCGGCGGCCAGCAGGTCGGCGAACGCCCCGAGGGACACAGCGTCACGCAGATCATGAAGAGTCTGGTCGCCGAGGGCGTGGCCAAGCTGATCATCGTCACCGACGAGCCGGCCAAGTACCAGGGCGTGGCGCTCGAGGCCGGCGTCACCGTGCACCACCGCGATCAGCTCGACGCGCTGCAGCGCCGGTTCCGCGAGATCCCTGGCACCACGGTCATCATCTACGACCAGACCTGCGCCACCGAGAAGCGCCGGCGCAGGAAGCGCGGCAAGCTCGAGACGCCGGCCAAGCGCGTGCTGATCAACGAGGCGGTCTGCGAAGGCTGCGGCGACTGCTCGGTGCAGAGCAACTGCCTGTCGGTCGAGCCGGTCGAGACCGAGTTCGGCCGCAAGCGCCGCATCAACCAGAACACCTGCAACCTCGACTACTCCTGCGTGAAGGGCTTCTGCCCGAGCTTCGTCACGATCGAGGGCGGAAGTCTCAAGACGAAGAAGCGGGCGCAAGCGCCCTTAAGGGTTGATGAACTGCCGCCGATCCCTGAACCAACCCTGCCGCTGGCCGAGCGCGCCTGGGGCATCGTCGTCGGCGGCGTCGGCGGCACCGGCGTGATCACGATCGGCCAGCTGCTCGGCATGGCCGCCCACCTCGAGGGCAAGGGCGTGGTCACGCAGGACGCCGGCGGCCTGGCGCAGAAGGGCGGCGCGACCTGGAGCCACATCCAGATCGCCGCGCAGCCCGACGCGATCCACACGACCAAGGTCGACACTGCGCAGGCCGACCTGGTGATCGCCTGCGACAGCATCGTCGGCGCGTCCAAGGTCACGCTGGCGACGATGCAGCCCGGCCGCACCTACGTCGCGCTGAACACCCACGGCACGCCAACCGCGGGCTTCGTGAAGAACGCCGACTGGCAGTTCCCGGGCGGCAACTGCGAGACCGCGGTGCGCGCCAGCGTCGGCGACGACGCGATCGGCGCCTTCGACGCCGAGCAGGTCGCCTCGCAGCTGCTGGGCGACTCGATCTACACCAACCCGCTGCTGCTCGGCTACGCGTGGCAGCGCGGCCGGGTGCCGCTGACGCACGCCGCGCTGATGCGCGCGATCGAGCTCAACGGCGTGCAGGTCGACAACAACAAGGCGGCCTTCGAATGGGGCCGGCGCTGCGCGCACGACCTCGCGGCGGTGCAGTCGCTGTTCAAGGCGCAGCAGGTGATCCAGTTCGTCAAGAAGCCGTCGCTCGACGAGGTCATCGCGACGCGGGTCGACTTCCTGACCGGCTACCAGGACGCCGCGTACGCGGCACGCTACAAGGCCTTCGTCGACCGGGTGCGCGCGGCCGAGGGCAAGCTCTCCGGCACCGCGCTGAGCGAGGCGGTGGCACGCTACCTGTTCAAATTGATGGCCTACAAGGACGAGTACGAGGTCGCGCGGCTGCACACCGACCCGGCGTTCACCGCGAAGATCGCCGAGATGTTCGACGGCGACGTGAAGATCGTGCACCACCTCGCGCCGCCGCTGATCGCGAAGAGGAACGACCGCGGCGAGCTGGTCAAGCGCCCGTTTGGCCCGTGGATGCGCAGCGCCTTCGGCTGGCTCGCGAAGCTGAAGGGACTGCGCGGCGGTGCGCTCGATCCCTTCGCGCGCAGCGCCGAGCGGCGCACCGAACGCGCGCTGATCGCCGAGTACCAGTCCTGCATCGACGAGCTGCTGCGAGGCCTGAGCGCCGAGCGGCTGCCGCTGGCGGTCGAGATCGCGCGCATCCCGGAGGAGATCCGCGGCTATGGCCACGTCAAGGAACGGCACCTGGCCGCCGCCCGCGCGAAGTGGACCGGCCTGATGACCCGCTGGCGCAGCGCGGAAACGGCGCCGGCGCAGGCCGCCTGAGCCGGCGCGGGGCCGTTCAGTCCGACTGAACAGCGCCGACAAGGGCGCTGAACCGGCGTGGCCGGCGGCATGGCGACACTGACGCCATGCCACCCTCCACCGTCGACCGCTACACGCCGACCGCGATCGCGCTGCACTGGGTGCTGGCGCTGATGATCCTCGGTTCGCTCGGCGTCGGCGCCACCATGACGGAGCTGCCGTTCTCGCCGCAGCGGCTCAAGCTCTATAACTGGCACAAGTGGGCCGGCATCACGATCCTCGTGCTGTCGGCGGGCCGGCTGCTGTGGCGGCTGTCGCACCGGCCGCCGGCCGATCCGCCGATGCCCGCCTGGCAGCGCCGCGCCGCGCACGCCACCCACGCCGCGCTGTACCTGCTGTTCTTCGCGGTGCCGCTGGTCGGCTGGGCCTACAGCTCGGCGGCCGGATTCCCGATCGTCTTGTTCGGCGTGCTGCCGCTGCCGGACTTCGTGCCCGCCGACGAGGCGCTGGCCGAGATGCTCAAGCCCTGGCACGGCCGTCTGGCCTATCTGCTGACCGCGCTGGTGGTGCTGCACGTGGCCGCGGCGGTGAAACACCAACTGATCGACCGTGACGGTCTGCTGTGGCGCATGGCGCCGGTGCGCGCGTCCCGTTGAAGGAGATCCCCCGATGAAGCGCTGGCTCGTCACCTTTGCCCTCGCCCTGATGGCCGCCGCCGGCCAGGTCGTGTTCGCGCAGACGATCGTGCCGCAGGGCAGCGAGATCCGCTTCGTCTCGCGCCAGCTCGGCGTGCCGGTCGAAGGCCACTTCACCATCTGGAGGGCCGACATCGCCTTCGACCCGAAGAGCCCGGCGGCGGGCCGTGTCGCCTTCACGATCGACACCGGCAGCGCCCGCTTGGGCAATGCCGAGACCGACGGCGAAGTGCGGAAGCCGGCCTGGTTCGACGTCGCGAAGTTCCCCCAGGCACGCTTCCAGTCCACTGCCATCAAGGCGGTCCGGCCCGGCCACTACGAGGTGGCCGGCATGCTGACGATCAAGGGGCAGTCGCGCGAGGTGATCGTGCCGGTCGCGCTCGATGACTCGATCGCCAGCGGCAGCTTCACGATCAAGCGCCTCCAGTTTCGCATCGGCGACGGCGAGTGGGCCGACACCTCGATGGTCGCCGACGAGGTGGTCGTGACCTTCAAGCTCCGGCTCGCAGGCCTGACCGGCTGAGCCGGCGCCGCCCCGCCCTCCCCGTCCACCTCTCTTTCCACAAGGAGTCCTCCATGAAACCCATCGTCCTGGCCGTCGCCGCCGCTCTGGCGGCGCCGCTCGCCGCCACCGCCTCGCCGGTCAGCTATGCGATCGACCCGACCCACACGTCGGCGATGTTCGAGGCGCTGCATTTCGGCACCTCGACCAACCGAGGCCGCTTCATCAAGAACAGCGGCACGGTCGTGCTCGACCGCGCGGCCAAGACCGGCAAGGTCGAGCTGACGCTGGACATGAGCGGCATCAGCACCGGCGTCGCGCCCTTCGACAAGCACCTGTCCGGGCCCGACTTCTTCGACGTCGCCAACCACCCCACCGCGACCTTCGCCGGCGACCGTCTGAGCTTCGCCGGCGACAAGGTCACCGAGGTCAGCGGCCAGCTGACGCTGCGCGGCAAGACCGCACCGGTGACCTTGAAGGCGGTGCGCTTCAACTGCTACGACCACCCGATGCTCAAGCGCGAGGTCTGCGGCGGCGACTTCACGACGACGATCAAGCGCAGCCAATGGGGCATCAATTGGGGGCTGCAGATGGGTGTGGCCGACGAGGTGCCGCTGATCGTGCAGGTGGAGGCGATCCGCCAGTAACCCGGCGCCCGGGCAGGTGGGGCTGGCTATAATTTGTGGGTTTTTCCCCGAGCAAGCCCACCGAGGACTTCATGAGCGACTCCCAGGCCACCGACGCCCACGACGGCGCCCACGAGGGCCCGATCAAGACCCCGAAGCAGCTGATCTGGGCCGTCGTCGCCTCGTTCCTGGTGCCGATCGCGATCATCGTCCTGCTGATCAACTACGTCGCCACCGGCAGCAAGCCGGCGGCCGGCAGTGACGGCCTCGGCGCCGAGGCGGTGGCGCTGCGGATCCAGCCGATCGGCACGGTGGAGATCCGCGACGCCTCCGACGTCGCCTCGCTGAAGACCGGCGAGCAGGTCTACCAGGTGCAGTGCGCGACCTGCCACAACAGCGGCGCCGCCGGCGCACCCAAGCTCGGTGACAACGGCGCCTGGGCGCCGCGCATCGCCACCGGCTACGAGGCGCTGCTGACGTCGGCGCTGAAGGGCAAGGGCGCGATGGGCGCGCAGGGCGGCGGCGACCATTCGGACTTCGAGATCGGCCGGGCCGTGGTCTACCTCGCCAACAAGTCCGGCGGCAGCCTGGCCGAGCCGAAGGCCCCGGCCGCGCCGGCCAGCGCGGCCAACTGAGTCCAGCGCCGGATCGCTCCCCCGACGGCCGCCGACGCGGCCGTCTTCGTTGGTGCGGCAGGCCCGAGCTTGCCCGCTCAGCCGGCCGGGTCGGGCTCCGGCCGCAGCACGTAGCCGAAATGCGCCGGCATCGCCTCGAACGCCAGCGCGGTCGGCGTCCACTCGCCGCGCTCGA
>CALJUI010000375.1 GCA_937975735.1 uncultured Rubrivivax sp. | reverse complement strand
GGCGGCCTCTCGCGCGGCCTCGTCGTCAGCGCCGCGCTGCTGGCGCTCGGCTCGCTGCTGGCGCTGGGCCAGCGCGCGCCGCGCGCGGGCTGACTTCCTCGCGCGGCGCCAGGAAGGTCGCCAGCCGGTCGAGTTCGGCGTCGAGCGCGCGGCGGAACGCCGGATCGCGCGGCGCCGCGCCATCGACGAAGCCGAGCGCCGCCTGCGGCCGGCCGTTCGGCGTGCCGACGTTGCCCCAGCCGATCACCCGGTCGCCCCACAGCAGCGGCAGCGCGTAGTAGCCGCGCTGGCGCTGCGGCGCCGGCACGTAGGCCTCGAATCGGTAGGCCCAGCCCCACAGGAGCTCGAATCGGCGGCGATCCCAGACCACCGGGTCGAAGGGCGCGAGCAGCCGGGCCGCCTCGTCCGGCCGGTGCCGCCGCGAGGCCGGACTCTCGCCTTCGGGCCAGAACCAGCGCACGCCGCCGACCTCGGCGTTCGGCAGCCGCGCCAGCGTGCGCGCCAGCGTGTCCGCGCGGCGGTCGCGCCACTGCGGCGCACCGCCGGCCAGGTGGCTCACCAGTTCGGACAGCGAGCGCTGCGGCAGCGGCGCGTACTTGGCGACGATGACGTCGACCAGCGCATCGATGGCCGCCGACGGCTCGGCCGGCGCGTGCGCGTGCGCCTCGCGCGCGGCGTACAGCCGGGTGCCGCTTTCGCGCCGCGCCACCCGCAGCAGGCCGCGGTAATGCATGCCGTCGAGCAGCTGGGTGCTGGCGTTGCCGGTGCCACCGAACCAGTTGGTCGACTTGCCGTGCGCGAAGTGGGCGTCGACCTCGCGCGGGTGCACCACGCCGCGCTCGCGCACGAAGGCCAGCACCGCCTCGGCCTGGCGCCAGCGCGACTTCGGCCAGACCGTGCGCGGCGTGCGCGGATGCATCAGCGCGGCAGTCGCGCGCGGCAGGAAGCCGTAGTTGACGAAGAAGTCCTCCTCGATCGGCAGCCGCGCATAACGGCGCTCGAGGTCTCCGGCGCGGTAGTCGGCAACGCGGTGGCGCAGGGTCAGGTCCTGCGCCCGCGCCGGCGCCCGGATCGGGTCGGCCTGGACGAAGCCCAGCCGGCTGATCGCCCGGCCGAGTGTGGTCGGCGGGAACAGGCTGCGGGCAACCGCGTAACGGCGCAGGTGGTCGAGCGTGATCGGCATCCCCGAATCATGCCGCGGCCCGGTGTGCCGGCGGCCTAACGCTGGCCTAACGCCCGCTTGCCTACAAACGCGCATCGTGTCCCCGCACCGGAGCCCCGATGCCGAATCGACTGCCTTCCGCCCTGCTGATCGCCGCCCTGTGCGCGGCGCTGCCGGTGCACGCCGGCCCGCTGGAGGACGCGCTGCGCCGCGCCGCCGAGAACGCGCTGCGCAAGGCCGCCGAGCCGGCGCCGGCCCCGGCCGCCGCACCCGCAGCGATGCCGCAGAGTCCGGTCGCCGCGCCGGTGGACGACGCCGACCGCGCCTACGTGGCGCCGCAGGCCACCGAGCGCGTGAGCGCGGTGCCGCTGCGCCTGAGCCTGGACGCCTCCACCTACGGCCAGAAGTTCTCGCGCAAGCCGGGCTTGCCGCAGGTGACTATCGGCAACCCTTACATGGACCCGGCCCGGCTCGTGCTGTCGGTGCCGAAGCACCTGCAGTGCACCGCCGACGGCGCGGTGCTGGTCGGCGGTGAGGGCGGCATCGACGCCAATGGGCGAACGATCGGCATCGGCTTCTGGCGCGTGGCGCCGGACGGCGCGGTGACGCCGCTGCACACGCGCATCTCCCGCCCGCAGGGCCGGATGAGCCGCTCGATCTGCGGCGCGGCGCACCACCAGACGCATGTCGGCGCGCCGCGCGCCGGGGTCCAGCCGGACGGCGGCCTGCTCTTCGCCCACACCGGCTCGGTGATGCGCATTCGGCCCGACGGCGTCGTCGAGCGCATCGCCGGATCCCCCCGCGGCTGCGCGCCGGACAACACGCCGGGCATCGAGGGCCTGACCGACGGCGCCGCCGACGAGGCCCGCTTCAAGAACATCGGGCGCGTGGTGGCCGGCGCCGACGGCGAGGCCTGGGTCGTCGACCAGGGCGGCTGCGCGCTGCGCCGGGTGGCCGCCGACGGCCGCACGACGACGGTCGCCGGGCCGGACCGGCTCTGCGCCAAGGGCACGCCGCCGGCCGAGCAACTGCTGATGCAGCACCTGGCCTGGGACCCGACCCGGCGCGAGCTCGTCAGCGCGGGCTCGATGCTCACGCACAACCAGCTGTTCACGACCGTCTGGCGCATCGGCGCCGACGGTCAGACCCGTCGCGTGTTGCTCGGCCACAAGCTCGGCAAGAGCCCGGCCGGCGCGCAGCTCGACGGCATCAATGGGTTGGCCGTGGACCCGCAGGGCCGCATCCACATCGGCAGCCGGCGCATGGAGAACGACCAGCTCGCCGTGCTGCGGATCGACGAGGCGCGCGGCAGCGTCGTGCCGGTGACCGGCGCGGCCCTGCGGGCCGGCGACACGCTGATCGACCAGGCCATCGACGGCCCGGCCGAGCGCGCCCGCTTCGTGCGGATGCAGGACCTGTGCATCGCGCCCGACGGCACGACCTTCGTGCTCGACGAGATCCTGCTCCGTCGTCTCGACCGCAACGGCCAGGTCACGACCTGGGCCTTCTGACCGAATCCCGCTTCCTCTAGGAGAACCGCGATGAACATCCGAACCCTGCGCGCCCTGGTGGCGCTGGCGCTGGCCGGACTGCTGGCCGCCTGCGGCGGCAGCGACGCCCCGCCGACCGAGGTCAGCAAGACCATCGGCGCCGCCGGCGGCACGCTCGACGGCCCCGACGGCGTGCAGCTGATCGTTCCGCCCGGCGCGCTGGCGCAGGACACGGTGCTGAAGATCGCCCGCGTCGACACCGGCAGCCCGGCGCTGCCGGCGGAAGTCAGCGCGGTCACCCCGGTCTACGAGTTCACGCCGCACGGCCAGCTGTTCCAGCAGCCGGTGACGGTGCGCATGCCGATGGCCAACACCCCCGGCGTCGTGTTCGAGGACACGCTGATGGCCAGCCCCGGCGAGCCGTGGCTGGCGATGGGCGCCAGCGTCTCGGGCGGCTTTGCGCAGTGGCAGCGCTTGAGCCTGTCCTACCTCGCCGGCGTGACCTGCATGGCCAGGGCCGGCGACCCCTACCCTTGCAACTGGCCATCGATCGCGTCGAACCTGAGCGCGACGCCCGCCGCGGCGCTGGCTGACGGTGGCGGCGCTGCTGGCGCCAGGTACTGGACGATCGATCAGGCGGTGGACGTGAACGGCACGATCTGGCTGCGTGCGGCACCCGACTGCGGCGCGGCGCAATACCTCGTCCGGCGCTTCCTCAGCGGCAGCAAGGACGTCGTGCTCGTCGACTGGACGCCGGTGACGATGAGCCCGGACCCGGCGAATGCCAAGAGGATCCTCGGCGTCGTCAACTTCAATGCGCGCATCGACAGCGACTGGAACGGCCGGCCGGCGATCGGCATCGGCTTCCGCTGCACGCGCCTGTACGACGGCGTCACCAGAACCACAGGCTTCGGCCACTACATGGTCGTCAGCGCGCCCACTGCGCCGCCACCGCCGCCGTCGCCGGTGATCACGAGCCAGCCGGCCGACCTCGAGGTCATGGTCGGCGACCCGGCCAGCTTCAACGTCGTCGCTTCCGCCTCCGGCACGCTGGCGATCGCCTGGGAGCGCAGCGACGACGGCGGCGTCACCTGGGCGCCGACCGGCGCCACCGGCGCCACGCTGTCCATCGCCAATGCGCTGATCGGCGACGACGGCGCGCGCTTCCGCGCCAACGTCTGCAACGTCGTGGGCGCGTCGCAGCGCTGCCTGCACAGCAGCGCTGCGCGGCTGACGGTCACCGCGCCGCCGGGCGACATCGTCGCCTACGCCTGGGACTTCGACGGCGACGAGATCGTGGCGGCGGGCGTCGAGCGCTCGCTGCAGGCGCTGTTCGTCGAGGACAACACGCTTTGGGACGGCGAAGGTTTCAAGGGCCTGGGGCCGACCGGCAACCAGTTCGGTGGTTACCTCTGGCGCATGCCCACCGGCAAGACACTGCAGCTGTCGCTGAGCCTGCCGCCGCACAGCGCGCTGTCGATCGAGTTCCTGCTCGCGGCGATCGACTCGCTCGACGGCAGCGGGACCTTCCCGGCCGGCGACGTGCTGCGCATCGAGGTCGACGGCGTGGTCGTGTTCCGCGAGTCCTTCGCCAACGCGACGACCTCGCAGATCCAGAGCTACGTGCCGCCACCGGGGGGCGAGCTCGCGCGGCGGGTCGACCTCGGATTCACGAAGGGCGAGTTCTACCTCGACAGCGCCTACAACATGGCGCTGGAGCCGCGCCTGAAGCGGATCCCGCACACCCGGCCGACGGCGCTGATCACCTTCGTCTTCGAGGAGGAGGGGTCCCAAGGCCTGATGGACGAGTCCTGGGGCATGGACAACCTGAAGGTGATCCTGCATCCCTGAGGCCGACGGCCGGCGGCGCGCGGCCGGCCGCGTGGTCGACGGCGGCACGCTGCGCTCGACCGCGTGACGGCGCATGGAGTCGATCGTGAGGGTGGCGAGGCGCACCGCGGGGCGATGCCGCGTTGTCGGCCGATACTCGGTGCAGCCCGCCCCCGCCATGACCCCGCCCGATTTCCCGCTCGACCTCTGGCGCGCCCGGCTGCAGGCCTGGCCGGTGGCCGCGCTGCCGGCCGAAGGCCGCCATCATGCCGCCGTCGCGCTGCCGCTCACCGAGGCCGGTTTCGGCGCCGACGTCGAAGGCCTGCCGGCGCACGAAGCCTGGCAGCGTGCGCCGGCGCTGCTGCTCACGCGCCGTGCCGCGGGCCTGCGCGCGCACGCCGGCCAGTGGGCGCTGCCGGGCGGGCGGCTGGACGCCGGCGAGACACCGGAGGACGCGGCGCGGCGCGAGATGGCCGAAGAGGTGGGCCTCGCGCTGCCGCCGCAGGCCGTGCTCGGCCGGCTCGACGACTACGCCACGCGCTCCGGCTACGTGATCACGCCGGTGGTGGTCTGGGCCGGGCCGGCTCGCGACGCGCTGCCGAACCCGCAGGAGGTGGCCAGCCTGCACCGCATCCCGCTCGCCGAGCTGCTGCGCGACGACGCGCCGATCCTGAACCAGGTGAGCGGCGCCGACCACCCGGTGCTGCGCATGCCGATAGGCGCGCGCTGGATCGCGGCGCCGACTGCGGCCTTTCTGTACCAGTTCCGCGAGGTCTGCCTGCTCGACCGGCCGACGCGCGTGGCGCACTTCGACCAGCCCTACTTCGCCTGGCGTTAAGCTGCCGGCCTCCAGGAACCCGCCACAGGCCCACCCACCATGCCCGTCACGATCGGCACCCCCCTGACCCCGTCCGCCACCCGCGTCATGCTGCTGGGCAGCGGCGAGCTCGGCAAGGAGGTGCTGATCGCGCTGCAGCGCCTGGGCGTCGAGACGATCGCGGTCGACCGCTACGCCAACGCCCCCGGGCATCAGGTGGCGCACCACGCGCGCACGATCACGATGAGCGACCCGGCGGCGCTGCGCACGCTGATCGAGGCCGAGAAACCGGACCTGGTCGTGCCCGAGATCGAGGCGATCGCGACGCCCGAGCTGCAGAGGCTCGAGGCGGAAGGCGTCGTGCGCGTGATCCCGACCGCGCGCGCGGCCCGGCTGACGATGGACCGCGAAGGCATCCGCCGCCTGGCTGCCGAGACGCTGGGCCTGCCGACCAGCCCGTACAAGTTCTGCGACTCGCTCGCCGAGCTGCAGGCGGCGATCGACGGGGGCATCGGCTACCCCTGCGTCGTCAAGCCGGTGATGAGCAGTTCCGGCAAGGGCCAGAGCAAGGTCGACGGCCCCGAGGACGTTCAGAAGGCCTGGGACCATGCGATGGCCGGCGGACGCGTCAGCCACGGCCGCGTGATCGTCGAGGGCTTCATCCACTTCGACTACGAGATCACCTTGCTGACGGTGCGCGCGCTCGGCGTCGACGGCTCGGTGCAGACCCACTTCTGCGAGCCGATCGGCCATGTCCAGGTCGGCGGCGACTACGTCGAGAGCTGGCAGCCGATGCCGATGTCGCAGGTCGCGATCGAGCGCGCGCGCGAGATCGCGCGGGCGATCACCGACGACCTCGGCGGGCAGGGGCTTTTCGGTGTCGAGCTCTTCGTCAAGGACGACCAGGTCTGGTTCAGCGAGGTCAGCCCGCGCCCGCACGACACCGGCATGGTGACGATGATCACGCAGTGGCAGAACGAGTTCGAGCTGCACGCCCGCGCCATCCTCGGTCTGCCGGTCGACACCGCGCTGAAGAGCCCGGGCGCCAGCGCGGTGATCTACGGCGGCGTCGAGGCGGCCGGCATCGCCTTCCACGGGGTCGACGAGGCCTTGCGCGTGCCGAACACCGAGCTGCGCCTGTTCGGCAAGCCCGAGAGCTTCGTCAAGCGGCGCATGGGCGTGGCGCTGTCGCACGACGACGACGTCGAGCGCGCGCGCATGCACGCCAAGCTCGCGGCGTCGCTGGTGCGGCCGAAGCTCGCATGAGCCCGTCGGTCGCCGAGGCCTTGACCGGCCTGACCGTGCTAGAGCGCGGCTGGCTGTCGTCGAACAACATCCTGATCCACGCCGCGCCGGGCGAGAAGGGCGCGGTGCTGGTCGACACGAGCCATGTCGACCACGCCGAGCAGACGGTGGCGCTGGTGCGGCGCGCCCTCGCCGACGAACCGCTCGCGCGCATCGTCAACACCCATCTGCACAGCGACCACTGCGGCGGCAACGCCGCGCTGCAGCGGGCCTTCGGCGCGCGGCTGGTGATCCCGCCCGGGCAAGCCGAGGCGGTGCGCGCCTGGGACGACACGGCGCTGAGCTACCGCGAGACCGGCCAGCGCATCGAGCGCTTCGAGGCCGACGAACTGCTGGCGCCGGGCGAGACCTTCGTTGCCGGCGGCCGCGACTGGCAGGCGCTGGCCGCGCCCGGGCACGACCCGCACTCGCTGATCCTGTTCGACGCCGGGCGCGGCGTGCTGATCTCGGCCGACGCGCTGTGGGAGAACGGTTTCGGCGTCGTCTTCCCGGAGATCGCCGGCGAGCCGGGCTTCGACGACGTCGGCGCGGTGCTCGACTTGATCGAGTCGCTGCCGGTGCGCGTGGTGATCCCCGGCCACGGCGCGCCGTTCACCGACGTCACCGGCGCGCTGACGCGGGCCCGCTCGCGGCTGGCGGCCTTCCGCGCGGATCCGGCGCGGCACGCGCGCCACGCCGTCAAGGTGCTGATCAAGTACCACCTGATGGAGGAGCGTCGCCAGGCCGAGGACGAGCTGATGCGCTGGGCGCTGGCGACGCCGCTGCTCGCAGGGCTCTGGGCACGGCACGGGCCGGCAGGGGCGCCGTCGGCCGAGGCCTGGATCGGCGGGCTGGTCGACGACCTGCTGCGCAGCGGCGTGCTCGCCCGCCGGGACGGCGTGATCGTCGACGGCTGAGGACTCGTGGGCGCGCGGCCCTAACGCTTTCCTAACACCCGGCTCGATACAACGGCGGCACGGGGTCATGTCGACCCCGATCGCAAGGGGAGCCGCCCATGTATCCGACTCGTCAGGCCCGCTCGCTGGGCTTCGTGCTGGCCGCCGCCAGCCTGTGCGCATCGGCGCTGGCCGCCGATCCGCTGCCGCCGAAGAGGGCCGCCGACGCCGCCCGCCAGACCGGCCCCGGCACCCAGACCGAAGACGACGTCTACGTCGGCAAGAAGCGCACCGTGCAGGGCGTGAACACGCCCGGCACGACGCTGCAGGTGCGGCCCAACGCCGGCACGTCGCCGAACACCGGCAAGCAGGTCGGCCGCAGCGGCGGCGAGGACGATCTCGACGACCTCGAGGTCGAGCGCCGCAAGGTGCAGGGCGTGAATGCCCCGGGCACGACCACCCCGCTGCCGCGCCCGAGCGCCGGCACCTCGCCGAACACCGGCCGGGCCGATGCCGCGATGCGGCCGACCGGACCGCTGCCTTCACCACTGCCGAAGTCGCCGCTGCCGAAGTGAGCCGGCGTCGTCCATCCCGCAACCCGAAACAGATCGGAGCCCTGGTCATGAATCGCATCACCTTCCTGCGCCGCGCCGGCGCGTTGGCCGTGCTCGGCCTCAGCGCATTGACCGCCTCGGCGCAGGCGCCGGGGCACCTGAACGTGCCCGGCATGCAGACCGTGCACAGCTACTACCAGGCCATGAGCGGCACGCGCAGCAACGAGTACCAGTGGCTCGGTCTCGTGTTCCCCGACGGCCGCGTCCAGCCGATGCAATACGACCAGCTGACCAAGCAGACGCTGACCATCATGGACCTGATCATCCTCGTGTACCGGCCGAACGGGCCGACCGGCACCGACGAGACCGGCGAGATCTACCTCGGCGACCACGACGCCAGCCTGAAGGGCCGGCCGCTGCAGGACCAGATGCCGCTGGTGCGCTACACGATCCCCGGCAACGAGAGCCGCGTCGTGCTGCGCGTGTCGCTGGGCGCCGGCCGCGCGTTCAGCGGCTATCGCCAGCCGGTGCTGATCCATTACGGCCCCTACAACGCCCAGATCGGCGCGCGCACGCTCGGCTACGTCGTGCCGAACTGATCACTCCACCGGAGCCCACCATGAGTCTTCTGCGATGGATCCCGATGCTGGCGGTGCTGCTCGGTACCCTGGCCGTCAGCCCGCCGGCGCGCGCCGACTTCTGCGGCGGCGAAGGCGAGCGAGAGTGCACCGTCGGCGAACGCATCCCGAGTTGCGACATGAACCTGATCGCCGCCGGCGGGCGCTGCGTGCGCGCCGCCTGCGGCGCCGAGGGCCAGCGGGCCTGCGGCCCGACCGAGCGCATCCTGTTCGACTTCGTGCTGCAGCTGCCGGTGCCGCAGATCTGCGACAAGAACCTCGTCAACGACCTGCTCAAGGGCCAGTGCGTGCACCCGCCCTGCGGTCGGGAGGGCCAGCGCGAGTGCACCGTGCTCGAGCGCATCCCGAGTTGCGACGTCAACCTCTTTGCCGCCGGCGGCACCTGCCGACGGCCGGCCGACTGCGGCCGCGAGGGTCAGCCGGCCTGCGCGATGACGGTCGTCGCGGCGACGGGCCGGCGGTCGACCTTTAC